>NZ_JBSGXU010000012.1:0-84556 GCF_053610205.1 Streptomyces sp. NPDC054932
CCCCGGACCCCCGCGCCTCAAACGCCGGCGGGGCTGAAGAAGCGCCATCGGGGCTGCAAGATCCCCGGCAGGAGCCGGGTCCCGCTCGTACCGGAATCGATCGCATCGGAGAACCGCCATGACAGCTGCCTCCCCACCGGAGGTGCTCCGCGCGCCCCTCATCGTCGAGTTCCCCTTCACCCGGTCCCTCGGGCCCGTTCAGAGCGCCTTCCTCACCGGTCTGCGCGAGCGAACCCTCCTCGGCGTGAAGACCTCCGACGGCAAGGTGATGGTCCCGCCCGTCGAGTACGACCCCGTCACCGCCGAAGAGATCCGCGAGCTCGTCGAGGTCGCCGACACCGGCACCGTCACCACCTGGGCGTGGAACGGCGTTCCCCGCCCCCAGCAGCCCCTGGACACCCCCTTCGCCTGGGTGCTGGTCAAGCTCGACGGCGCGGACACCGCCCTGCTGCACGCCCTCGACGCGCCCGGACCCGACACCGTCCGCACCGGGATGCGCGTACGCGTCCGCTGGGCGGCCGAACGCACCGGCGCCATCACCGACATCGCCTGCTTCGAACCGTACGACGGCCCCGGGGGCGGGGAACCCGTCCCCCACGACGGGCTCTTCGAGGACGCCGTCACCGGCATCGTCGCCGAGGCCCGCCTCGACTACGTCTACAGCCCCGGCCGCGCCCAGACCGCGTACATCAACGCCCTCTCCGAGCGGCGGACCGTCGGCGAGCGCTGCCCCTCCTGCCACAAGGTGTACGTCCCGCCGCGCGGCGCCTGCCCCACCTGCGGGGTGGCCACCACCGACCAGGTCGAGGTCGGCCCGGCCGGCACGGTCACCACCTACTGCATCGTCAACATCAAGGCCAGGAACCTCGACATCGAGGTCCCCTACGTCTACGCCCACATCGCCCTCGACGGCGCCGGCCTCGCCCTCCACGGCCGGATCGGCGGCATCCCCTACGACCAGGTCCGCATGGGGCTGCGCGTCGAGCCCGTATGGACCGAGGGCGGCCGCTACCCCGACCACTACCGCCCCACCGGCGAACCGGACGCGGACTACGACGCGTACAAGGAGCTCATCTGATGGCCCGATACGCCCGCGAGGTCGCGGTGGTCGCCTTCGCGCAGAGCGACCACCTGCGCCGCACCGACGAGCTCAGCGAAGTCGAGATGGTCATGCCGGTCCTCCACCAGGTGCTGGCCGCCACCGGCCTGAAGGCCGGCGAGATCGGCTTCACCTGCTCCGGCTCCAGCGACTACCTGGCCGGCCGGGCCTTCTCCTTCACCATGACCCTCGACGGGGTCGGCGCCTGGCCGCCGATCTCCGAGTCGCACGTCGAGATGGACGGCGCCTGGGCCCTCTACGAGGCCTGGGTCAAGATCCAGACCGGCGAGGCTGACACCGCGCTCGTCTATTCGTACGGGAAGTCCTCGCCCGGATCCGTACGCGACGTCCTCACCCGCCAGCTCGATCCGTACTACGTCGCCCCGCTCTGGCCCGACTCGGTGGCCCTGGCCGCCCTCCAGGCCCAGGCCCTGATCGACGCGGGCGAGACCGACGAGCCCGCCCTGGCCGCCATCGGAGCACGCAGCCGGGCCGCGGCCGGGGCCAACCCGCACGCCCAGCTCAGCGGAGACCTCCCGCAGGGCGACTACCAGGTCCGGCCGCTGCGCACCGGAGACTGCCCGCCCGTCGGCGACGGCGTGGCCGCCGTCGTCCTCGCGGCGGGCGACCTGGCGCGGCAGCTGTGCGAACGCCCCGCCTGGATCACGGGCATCGACCACCGCATCGAGGCCCACAGCCTGGGCCTGCGCGACCTCACCGACTCCCCGTCCACCCGGATCGCCGCCGAACGCGCGGGAGTCTTCGAAGCCCCCGTGGACACGGCGGAACTGCACGCGCCGTTCTCCTCCCAGGAGGTCGTGCTGCGCAAGGCCCTCGGGCTGGCCGACGACGTGGCCGTCAACCCCTCCGGCGGGGCGCTCGCCGCCAATCCGATGATGGCCGCCGGTCTGATCCGCATCGGCGAGGCGGCCGCCCGGATCCACCGCGGTCAGTCGAACCGGGCCGTCGCCCACGCCACCTCCGGCCCCTGCCTCCAGCAGAACCTGGTCGCCGTCCTGGAAGGGGACGCAAGGTGAGTAAAGAGCCCGTGGCCATCGTCGGGATCGGTCAGACCAAGCACGTGGCGGCCCGCCACGACGTGTCCATCGCCGGACTGGTCCGCGAGGCCGCGGCACGTGCCCTCGCCGACGCCGGGCTGACCTGGGCGGACATCGACGCCGTCGTCATCGGCAAGGCCCCCGACTTCTTCGAGGGGGTGATGATGCCCGAGCTGTACCTGGCGGACGCCCTCGGCGCGGTCGGCAAACCCATGCTCCGCGTCCACACGGCCGGTTCGGTCGGCGGGTCCACCGCCCTGGTCGCCTCGAACCTGGTGGCCGCCCGCGTCCACCGCACGGTCCTCACCCTCGCCTTCGAGAAGCAGTCCGAATCCAACGCCATGTGGGGCCTGTCGCTCCCGGTCCCCTTCCAGCAGCCGCTGCTCGCCGGAGCGGGCGGATTCTTCGCCCCGCACGTGCGCGCGTACATGCGGCGCACCGGCGCGCCGGACACGGTGGGCTCGCTGGTGGCGTACAAGGACCGGCGCAACGCACTGAAGAACCCGTACGCGCACCTGCACGAGCACGACATCACCCTGGAGAAGGTCCAGGCCTCGCCGATGCTGTGGGACCCGATCCGCTACTCGGAGACCTGCCCCTCCTCGGACGGTGCGTGCGCGATGATCCTCACCGACCGGGCGGGCGCGGCCCGTTCGCCGAAACCGGCCGCCTGGGTGCACGGCGGGGCGATGCGCAGCGAGCCCACCCTCTTCGCGGGCAAGGACTTCGTCTCGCCGCAGGCCGGGAAGGACTGCGCGGCCGATGTCTACCGCCAGGCCGGAATCACCGACCCGCGCCGGGAGATCGACGCGGTCGAGATGTACGTGCCGTTCTCCTGGTACGAGCCGATGTGGCTGGAGAACCTCGGCTTCGCGGCGGAGGGCGAGGGCTGGAAGCTCACCGAGGCCGGGGTCACCGAGATCGACGGGGACCTCCCGGTCAACCCGTCGGGCGGGGTGCTCTCCACCAACCCGATCGGCGCCTCCGGCATGATCCGCTTCGCGGAGGCGGCCCTCCAGGTCCGCGGCCAGGCCGGGGAGCACCAGGTTCCGGGAGCCCGCAGGGCGCTCGGGCACGCGTACGGCGGCGGCGCGCAGTTCTTTGCGATGTGGCTGGTGGGGGCCGAGGAACCGACCTCCTGATCACAGGCCCGGCCGACGACGGAGGGGCCGGCCGGGGAGCCGGACCGGCCACGGGTGACTCACCGTGGCCTGTCCGGCACCCGCCGCGGTGGTTAACCTTGCCCCCGGACGACGTACCGGGAGGAGCACGCACGTGGCCGAGAGCATGACTTCACAGCCCCTCGCTGGCTGGGGGAAGCCGGACCTCGATCTCACCGAGGCCGACTGGCAGTCGAGCAGCCGGGGGGTGGGCGACGTCCAGATCGCCTTCGTCGAGGGCTTCATCGCGATGCGCAACAGCGAGCGTCCCGAGAGCCCTTCACTGATCTTCTCGCCGGACGAGTGGCACAAGTTCGTGCTGAACGCGCGGGGCGGTGAGTTCGACCTGACCTAGGGATGGGGAACCGAACCACGGTGTCCCGCACATGGCGCACCACCGGGCGCGGAGCCGCCGCCCCGGTGGGCCGCCGAATTCCTTTGCTCTCCGCCGCGCCCTCCGGCAGGATGGGCCCGTGACGATCATCCGCCGAAAGGGCGATGCCGCGTAGACGGCCCGGCGCGCTGCGCGCCGTACGAGGAACCCACGCCGGTCGGCGGCCGTCCGCCTGGGCGCGCGAACTGCCGCCCGTGGACCGGCTGTCGCCCTCCGCGAGCGCGGAGGTCCACTGGACGGCCACCGGCCGCTGCTACCCGCTCGGAGACCTGCTGCGACGCTACCGCGCGTTCCTGCGGACCCCCGGGCCCCACCTTCGGCTGACCGCTGCCGTCTGCCCGGCTCCGCTGTGCGAGCTCGACGACGTCGCCGTGGTACGGGACGAGCTGGCCGACGCGTACCGGGCGCTGCCGCCCGGCGCCCGGCGCGCGCTGGGTCGCGTACTGCGGCCCCTGGACGCGGAGTTCCGCAGGCGGACGGCGTTCGACCGGGACGCCGCCACCACGGACCGGCGGGGGAGACCGCGCCCGTGGTGGCACCGGCGGCTCTACGAGGACGCGTGATGCGCAAGCGGCTGGCGCAGGTGCGTAATTGGGAAGCCGGACGTAGCGGGAGGATCGCGATGAGTGGGCGACGGCGGCAGGAACTGGAGCTGCGGATCGTGGTGCCGGAGGCGGGATGGGTGCAGGTCCGGCCGGTGGCCGACGGGCGCGACGTCCTGGCGGAGCTGTGGACGGCGTGGGCGGGAGAGGACCCGTGGGTCGTGCTGGGGCCGGGCGGCATCGCAGCCACCGAGGACGGGCCCCACGAGGTACGGCTGGCGCGGATCCCCTGCACGGAGATCTGCTGCGGGGCGCTGTACGTGACGGTGCGCCGGGAGGGCGACGAGGTCGTCTGGGACGGCTGGCGCAACCCGGCCGGCGGCAATGCGGATCTGCCGGAGTTCCGGTTCGACGCCGCGCAGTACGCGGCCGAGGTCCTCCGGGCGGATCAGGACCACGCCTGGGAATGGCCGGCCCGGAGGGTGGCGGGCCTGCTGGCACAGCGGCTCCGGGAGGACGCCGCCTGGTCGCGACGGTGGGAGTGCGAAGTGGACGCGGTCCGGACCGACCCGGCCGCGCGGAGCCGTCTGGACCTGGTACTCGTCCACCCCGATGCGGAAGCGGATCGGGAGGGCCGGCCGTGGCTGCAGCTCGGGGTGACCCTGGACGTCGGTGACGGGGACCCGGCGGCCGAGGCGGATCGCCTCGCGGCGCGTCTGGCGGCCGGCGACCGCAAAGAAATGGCGGAGGTGTGGGGCCACTCCGCACACCACCCCGAGGCTCTCGCATGAGCCGGACACCCCGCACGCACGCACCCGAACCGGGCGCAGCGGGGGCGATGGGTAGGGTGGCCGCATGAGCGGAGAGCAGGACCTGCGGAAACTGCTGAGCGGGATGCGGCCCGTACTGAACGAAGGGCGGTACGTCTTCTGCACCGTCGCCGGGACCACCGTCCCCGCCGGGACCTCCCCGGTCGCCACCGTCCTCGAACCCGAGGGCCTCACCCTGGTGCTGCGCCAGGAGGACGCCGACGCGGCCGGCCTCGCCTACGACTACACCGCCGGCTGGATCACCCTGCGGATCCACTCCGCCCTCGACGCCGTCGGGCTCACCGCGGCCTTCGCCGCCGAGCTCGGCGCACACGGTCTGAGCTGCAACGTCATCGCCGGATACCACCACGACCACCTCTTCGTGGCGGCCGACCGGGCCGCCGAGGCCGTGGCCGTCCTGGAAGCCCTTGCGACCCGCTCCGCACAGGGCTGATCCCCGCCGAATAAAGAAGATCGGATTCTTTTCCGCACTGGGATCCCCCGCGCTGCGCGCGGGCGTACGCTGAACCCCCGAACAGGCCTGGGGGGTACCAGCCATGACGGACCGCCGGACCCGCACACGGCGCACGATGGTCGAACGCGATGCCGAACTCTCCATCGTCGACGAGGCCCTGGACCAGCTCACCGGTCCCGGGCCCGACGCAGGCGGCGCGCTGCTCGCCTTCTCCGGCCCCGCCGGCCTCGGCAAGACCACCCTTCTCGCCGAACTGCGCCGCCGGGCCCACGCCCGCTCCTGCACCGTCCTCGCCGCCCGGGGCGGCGAACAGGAGCAGAGCCAGCCCTTCCACGTCGCCCGCCAGCTCATCCAGCCACAGCTGGCCGGCACCTCCGAGCAGGAGCTGCGCGCGGCCCTCGGTGGCTGGTACTCCATCGTCGGCCCGGCCCTCGGACTCTGCGCCCCCGAACAGGGCGTCCCGCCCGACCCCCAGGGCCTGCGCGACGGACTCGACTGGGTCCTCACCCACCTCGTCGTCAAGCGCGCCCCCGTCGTCCTCGTCCTCGACGACGCCCACTGGGCCGACCCCGAGTCCCTCGGCTGGCTCGCCGCCTTCGCCCCGCGCGCCGAACACCTCCCGCTGCTCCTCGTCGTCGCCTACCGCCCCGACGAACTGCCCGCGCACGCCGAAGCGTTCCGTACGCTGCCCGGCCGGGCGGGACAGCGACCGCTGCCCCTCGCCCCGCTCACCCCGGCCGCCGTCGCCACCCTGGTCCGCGAGGCCGTCGGCGCGCACGCCGACGACGCCTTCTGCCAGGAGGCCTGGGCCGTCACCACCGGCAATCCCTTCGAGGCCGTCGAACTCACCGCCAAGGTCCGGGGCAAGGGACTGCCTCCGGTCGAGGCGAACGCCCCGCAGCTGCGCGACCTCGCCGCCGCCCAGCGCGGCAGCGGCCTCGTCGCCCGCCTCGAACGCCTCGGGCCCTCCACCGTCCGCTTCGCCTGGGCCTGCGCCGTCCTCGGCACCGCCATCCCGCAGGACATCGCAGCCCGGGTCGCCGCCCTCGGCGCCGAGGAGGCCCTGGACGCCACCAGGCGGCTGCGGGACGCCCGCATCCTCTCGGCGGCCGCAGCCGAGGAACCGGACGCCGGGCTGGAGTTCGTCCACCCGCTCATCGCCACCGCGATCTACCGCGCCATCCCCGACGCGCTCCGCGTCGCCCTGCACGGCAAGGCCGCGGCAGCCGTCGTGGACGCCGGACTGGGCGCCTCCGCAGCCGCCCGCCACCTGCTGGAGACCCACCCCGAGAACGACCCCTGGGTGGTGCGCACCCTGCGCGAGGCCGCCGGGGAGAACCTCCGGGCCGGCGCCCCCGAGGCCGCCCGCCGCCAGCTCGCCCGCGCGCTCCTGGAACCCCCCGACTTCGACGAACGCGCCGCCGTCCTGTACGAACTGGGCTGCGCATCCCTGCTCACCGAGCCCGCCAACACCGTCAACCACCTGCGGGCCGCCCTCGCCGAGCCCTCCGACGACCCGGCCCTGCGCCAGGGCATCGTGATCCGGCTCGCCCAGGTCCTCGCGCACAGCGACCGGCTCGCCGAGGCCTCGGAATCGCTCGCGCGGGAGATTCCGTACACCCAGGACGTACGCGCCCGGCTGCGCCTGCAGTCCGAGCAGTTCATGTGGGACGCCTTCAACGCCGCCGAGACCGACTCCCCGGCCCGCTCCCGGCGCCTGACCCGCCTCGCCGACCGGCTGACCGGGCGCGACCTCACCGAGCGGTACATCATCGGGCTGCGCGCCTGGGACGCCTGCCTGCGGGGCGAGTCGGTCGACGTGGTGCTGCACCATGCCGGACGGGTGCTGGAGCGGCCCTTCAGCTGGGCCCACGAGGACCGCGGCTTCGAGGTCCCGGTCCTGGTCGCGATGGCCCACATGTACACCGACCGGCCCGGACGCGCCGAGGAACTGTTCGAGGCGGGCACCGCCGAGTTCGAGCGGCACGGCTGGCGCGGGGCGCACCTCTCCTTCGCCTACAGCCTGCGGGCCTACGTCCGCTACCGGCGCGGACGGCTCGTGGAGGCCGAGGAACTGGCACGGGCCGGGCTGCGGCTCGCGGAACGGGTGGGCCGGCGCACGCCCGTGCACTGGTACGCCATAGCGATCCTCCTCACGACCCTGCTCGCGCGGGGCCGGCCCGAAGAGGCCTGGGAGCTGGCACGGGAACACGAGTACGGCAGCCCCTTCCCGGCGGCCGTGGTCTTCCCCGACTCGCAGACCGTGTACGCCGAACTGCTCCTGTCCCGGGGCGAGGTGCAGGCGGCCGTCGCGGAACTGGAGGCGGTCGACCGGCGGCTGACCCCGCGCGGAATCCAGAATCCGACGTGGTGCCCGTGGCAGCTGCACCTGGCCCGGGCGGTGGCCGCGGACGATCCGGAGCGGGCCCGCGCACTGGCCGACGACGCCGTCCGGCGGGCCCGCGCCTTCGGCGCCGCGTCGGGCATCGGCCAGGCCCTGCGGGTGGCGGCGGGGCGGAGCGGGTACCGCTGCTGCGGGAGGCCGTGGCCCTGCTGTGCGCCTCCCCGGCCGGGTACGAGCTGGCCCGCGCGCTGGCCGCCCTGGGCGCGGAACTGCAGGACGCGGAGCTGCTGCGGCGGGCTGTCGTGACGGCCCGGGAATGCGGTGCGGACTGGCTGGTGGCGCGGGCGACCGAGGTCCTGCTGGGACTGGGCGCCGGTGACCTGCCGTGCAAGTCGTCGTGGAAGGACGAGCCGACGGGGGAGGAGCTGCGGGCGGCGGAACGGGCGGCGCGGTCGGCGCGGGCCGTACCGGCCGGCGGGGACCCGGCCGCATCCGGCTCCGGCGCGGCTGCCGCCCGGGAGCCCGTACGGGAGTCGGTACGGGCCCCGCGAACGCTCCCCGGGCCGGACGGATCCGGGCCGGACTGGGATCTGTCCGCCGCCTGCCGCAAGCTGGGCACCGACCGGCCCGGTCTGCCTGCGGCGCTGGAGGCGTTCGCCCGTAGCTCAACGTGATCGGAGAGGCCGCCCGCCGGGAAGGGTGAACCGTATGGATCACCTCGACAGACTCTCCGCCTTCCGGGCCGAGACGGCGGCGTTCGAGAAGGCGGTGCGCCGGGGCTTCGACCTCGGCGAGCCGGGGCCGGCGGTTCCCTCGTGCCCCGGCTGGTCGGTCACCGACCTCGTCCGGCACCTGGGCGGTGTGCACCGCTCCCTCGCGCACGTGCTGCGCGAACGGCTCACGGCCCCGCCCGACCCCGCCGACCTCGCCCTCCCCGAGGTTCCGGACGGCCCCGACGCGCTGACCGACTGGTTCGTGCAGGGCGCCCGGGAGCTGGCGGAGCTCTTCGGCGAGCTGGGGCCGGACACGACCGTCCTGACGTGGTCGGCGGAGCAGACCTCGGGATTCTGGATGCGGATGCAGCTGATCGAGCTGACCGTCCACCGCTGGGACGCCGAATCGGCGACCGGCACCCCGGGCCCCCTCGACCCGGCCGTAGCCGCGGACGCCGTGACCCAGACCATCGAGGTGATGGCCCCGGCCCGCCGCAGCTGGCAGCAGGCACCGCCGGGTGCGGGGGAGAGGTACCGCTTCCGGCGTACCGACGGTCCGGAATCCTGGACGGTCCTCTTTTCGGGGGACCAGGTCCTGCTGGAGCCCGGTTCCACCGCTCCGGTGGACGTCGAGGCCGCGGGCCGGGCCTGCGACCTCGCCCTCTTCCTCTGGCGTCGCCTCCCGCCCGGCGCCCTGCGCGTCACGGGCGACGCGGCCCTGCTCCCGCACTGGTTCACCCTCGTCCCGCCGGTCTGACGGGCCGGGCCTGCGGGCCGGGCCTGCGGGCGGGTCCGGCCCCGGCCCGGATGCGGGCCCCCGGGCCGGAAAACCCGCGCGGCCACGTACCATGGCCGCATGTCCTTCCTCCGCCGCCACCGCGCCGCCACACCCGCCGGCCCGGACTTCGATGTCCTGGCCATGGACCCGGGGGACTGGCCGGGCAATCTCGGGGCCGGGTTGCTGCCCGCGCCCGACGGCAGCTGCCAGGGTGTCTTCCTCCGCTACGACCTGTTCGGCGGACGCGGCCCCGCGATGATCATCGGAAACCTCCCCGAGGGCTCACCGGCCCGGGACCTCTCCGACGGCCAGATCCCCTTCGAGGTGGCCCAGCTCCTCGACGCACTGGAGAACGACGAGGACGTCGAGGTCACCGGCGTCGAGGACTGCCCCGTCATGCAGGGCGACAACCTCCTCATCGTCCGGAAGATCAAGCTGTCGGAGTCCCGCATCTCCTGCGTCCAGTTCGACCGCAGCGACAACGTGCTGGTCACCATCGCCAGCTGGGACCGCCCGATCACCGACGACCTCTACGCGCTCCTGAAGCCGCTCCCCGCCGAGCTCTTCCAGCAGGGCTGATCGTCTCCGGACGCCGGCGCGGGCGCAGGCCTCACGCGTCCGCGATGGCGTTCGCCGCCACGTAGCCGAACGTCATCGCGGGGCCGATCGTCGATCCGGCCCCCGCGTAGCTGTGGCCCATCACCGCCGCGCTCGCGTTGCCGGCCGCGTACAGGCCCGGGATCACCGAGCCGTCCGGCCGCAGCGCCCGCGCCCGTGCGTCCGTCACGATGCCGCCCTTCGTACCGAGATCCCCCGGCACGATCTTGAACGCGTAGAACGGCGGGGCCCAGACGGGTGCCAGACACGAGTTCGGGTGCACGTTCGGGTCCGTGTAGTAGTGGTCGTACGCCGTGTCACCCCGGTGGAAGTCGGCGTCGTTGCCGCTCCACGCCTGCGCGTTGAACCGCCCCAGCGTCGCCCGCAGCGCACCCGCCGGGACCCCGATCTGACCCGCCAGCGCGTCCCAGGTCCACGCCTTCTTCGCCGCGCCCGCCTGGTACCACGCATCGGGGAAGGGAAGCGTCGGCAGGATGTCCTTGAACAGGTACTTGTTGCGGTAGTTCTGGTCCACGATCAGCCACGCCGGAATGTGCGAGCCGACCGCACCCCGGTCCCTCTCGTACATCACGTGCACCACATCGCTGTACGGCGCCGCCTCGTTGACGAACCGCGCGCCGTTCGCGTTCACGATCAGCCCGCCCGGCAGGGTCCGTTCGGCGAGGCAGAAGTACGGCTCCCCGGGCAGCGGGATCGACGGCCCCCACCACGCGTCGTCCATCAGAGCCAGCGAGGCCCCGGCCCGCTGCCCCGCCCGGATCCCGTCGCCGGTGTTCTCCTTCGCACCCACCGACCACTGGGTGCCGATCGGCTGTTGCTGGTACTGCGCCCGCATCGCAGCGTTGTGCTCGAAACCGCCCGAACCGATGATCACCCCGCGCCTGGCCCGCACGACGCCCCGCACGCCCTCCTTGTCCACCACCACGCCGGTGACGGCGCCGCCCTCCTGGACCAGGTCCACCAGCGGGCTGTTCAGCCACACCGGCACCCCGGCCCGCTGGAGCCCGGCGCGCAGCCCGGCCGCCAGGGCCTGGCCCATCGTCAGCGGCTTCTCGCCGCGCAGCGCCGCCCTGGTGCCGCGCGCCAGACACTCGGTGGACACGGCGAGCCCCTTGGCGCTCACCGCCGCCAGGTTCAGCCACTTGTAGTCCTGGCTGAAGACCACCATTCCGGCCGGGACCGGCATGTACGCCGGGTTCAGACGGGCCAGTTCGGCGCCCAGGACGTTCCCGTCGATCTGGTCCGGCTCGATGGAGCGGCCGTTCGGCAGACCGCCCGGCAGGTTGGGGTAGTAGTCGCTGTAGCCCTCCATGAAGCGGAACCTCAGCGGGCTGCCGGCCATCACGAAGTCCAGCATCCGGGGCCCGTTGGCGAGGAAGGCGGCCTGCCGGTCGGCGGGCACCCCCGGCCCGACGACGGCCGCGAGGTACGTCGCCGCCTTCTGCGGGGTGTCCGGCACCCCCGCGCCCAGGATCACCGAATTGTTGGGCAGCCAGATGCCGGCCCCGGACCGGGCGGCCGACCCGCCGAAGGTCGGGGCCTTCTCGACCACCAGCACGCTCAGCCCCCGCCCGGCGGCGGTGAGCGCGGCGGTCATCCCGGCGGCCCCGGACCCGACCACGACGACGTCGTACTCGCCGAGCGGTGGTCCGTCCTGGGCGCTGTCGGCACGGGCCCCGGCGGAGGGCAGCACGGTGGCGGCGAGCACCCCGGCCCCCGTACCGGCGAGGACCCCGCGTCTGGACGGGAGGGTGGCGGCGGGGGAGGTGCGTGAAGCGCTTGCGGACATGGGCAGGCTCCAGCGATGTGGGGAGGAGGGGAAATGCCTCCAGCATGTCTGATGCTGAGTCAGAAAAGGTGTTCGGGGGATCATGTGATGTCAAGGCATCCGGCGCCCCGGGCACCGCAGCGAGCGCTCAGCCCTCCGCCCGGATCCGGGCGTCCAGCTCCTTCACGTGCCGTTTGAGGGCCACGGTGCGATAGCTCTCCTCCACCCATTCGCACAGCACCTGCACGGAGGGCGACCCCTTCTCGGCCAGCGGGAGGGACACCCAGCCGGACCGGCCCAGACCGTACCCGGTGGGCTCCGCCCCCGGCGCGGTCATCGCGTGCCCGTGCAGCGCCTCGTCCTTGAGCTTGACGGACAGCCCGGGCTGCCCGGGCCCGTCGGTGTTCCCCAGGAAGACGAAGATCTTCTTGTTCACCTTCACCACGCAGTCCTCGGGCCCCCACGGGTGATCCTCCACGGCCTCCGGAAGGCCGAGGGCGAACTCCCGCACCGCCTCCCACTTGCGCACTCCGGACTTCATCAGCGCCTCCCGTCGATCCTTTCCCCACGCTAACGGAGCCCGGAGGAACACGCGGGGCAAGACCGCGCCGTGCGGGTACCACCCGCACCCCTGGCGCCTGTGCACCCGTGAACGAGCGAAGTCCCGTGGCGGTGGGGCCACGGGACTTCGCGTACGGGGGACGGTCAGCGCGTGCCGACCGCCGCACGGACCGCTCGGCGCGCCATGCCCGCATCGTCGTGCAGGCGGCGGAGCAGCAGCCGCTGCTCCTCACCGGAGGACAGGGCGCCCACCGGCAGCGGCTGGGTCGGGGCGGTCGCCAGCATCGAGCGCTGCACCGCCGTCTCGGACATCCGGATCTCCCGGGTCAGTACCAGCATCAGATTGACCAGGAAGGCGTCCCGCGCGGCCGGACCGGCCGACTGGGCGAGCCGGCTGATCTGGGCGCGGGCGGCCGGGGCGTCGCCCAGCACCGTCCACAGCGTGGCCAGGTCGTAGCCCGGCAGGTACCAGCCGGCGTGCTCCCAGTCGAGCAGGACCGGACCGGCCGGCGACAGCAGCAGGTTCGACAGCAGGGCGTCGCCGTGGTTGAACTGCAGTGCCGTGCCCGACAGCTTCACGCCGTGCAGCAGCTTCTGCAGGTCCCCGAGGTCCCGGTCGGTCAGCAGGCCCAGCTCGTAGTCCCGGGCGATCCGCCGCGCGTAGTTCATCGGGGTGCCGAACAACTCCGCCGGTGGCCTCCACTGGTTGACCCGGCACACCGCGCCCAGGGCCGCCCGGAGGTCCACCCGTGCCGGCGCCTCCACCGGGTGCCGCTGCAGTGCCGCGACCCGGCCCGCCATCCGCTCCACCACCAGCGTGCAGTTCTCGGGGTCCGCGGCGATCAGCCGCGGCACCCGGACCGGCGGGCGGTGCCGGACGAAGGCCCGGTATGCCGCTATTTCGTGCCGGTACCGCTCACGCCACTCGGGCGAGTGATCCAGTAAAACCTTCGCGACGGCGGTCATCCGTCCGGTGGTGCCCACCAGCAGGACCGAGCGGCCGCTGCGCCGCAGCACCTGCACCGGGGCGAACTCCGGACAGATCCGCTGCACCGAGGCGAGCGCGGTGCGCAGCTGCGCCCCCTGCGGCCCCGAGAGATCGATTCTTCCGCTGACGGGCAGTGATCCGGTACTCGGCATCCGGCGCGCCCGGACGGCGCCCTGCGCCGGAACCGACGGGCGGCCGGGTTCGAGGTAGGAACCGCCTCCCGCCGGGAGCGTGCGGTGCGACCGGACCGGTGCGGACACGGAGGACGTTGCTGCGTACATGGTGATACGGATCCCTTCGTGCGCCGACGAGTTGCGTACGCCGCCCCGCCGGATCCCGTGCTTCACCCTGGGGAGTTCCGCCGGTGACCGGGTCGGGGAGGCGCATTCCTACCTGACACCCGGCGCAAGGTGGCGAACCATCGGGCGTGCCCTGGCGAAGCCTGGCGAATAGTCGCTGGGCATCTGACGGCGGGCTACTGTCAACTCAGCCGAGAACCTGGGGGCTTGACGTGAGCAAAGGTCCAAACACCCGCTTGAACGACCTGTTCGGCCTGGCCGGCTGGTCGAAGGGCGAACTGGCGAGGATGGTGAACCGGCAGGCGGCGGCCATGGGCCACCCGCAGCTGGCCACCGACACCTCGCGGGTGCGGCGCTGGATCGACATGGGGGAGGCCCCCCGCGAACCGGTGCCCACGGTACTGGCAGCACTGTTCACCGAGCGGCTCGGTCGTGTCGTGACCATCGAGGACCTCGGGTTCGTACGGCAGCGGCGCACCTCCAGACGGCAGCCGGACGGGGCTCGAGAGAACCCCGACGGAATGCCGTGGGCGCCCGAACGCACAGCCGCGGTCCTCACCGAATTCACGGGAATGGACCTCATGCTCAACCGTCGCGGTCTGATGGGCGCGGGAGCGGTGCTCACCGCCGGCTCCGCCCTCAGCAACGCCATGTACGACTGGCTGCACACCGACCCCGCCCTGGCCAAGGAGGCCCGGAACTTCGGGGATTCCTTCCAGGCCGACCCAGCGGGCTACGACCGCTACGAGGCCGCCCCGATCGGCTCCCAGGAGATCGAGGCCCTGGAGCGCTCCGTCGAGGTGTTCCGGGCCTGGGACGCCTCCAGAGGGGGAGGGCTCCAGCGCAAGGCCGTCGTCGGCCAGCTCAACGAGGTGGGCGGAATGCTCGCCTACCACCACCCCGACCACCTCCAGCGGCGGCTGTGGGGGGTGGCGGCCAACCTGGCGGTCCTGGCCGGCTGGATGTCCCACGACGTGGGCCTCGAACCCACCGCGCAGAAGTACTTCGTCATCGCCGCGCACGCGGCCCGCGAAGGGGGCGACCGTCCGCGCGCGGGCGAGGCGCTGTCCCGCGCCGCCCGCCAGATGGTCCACCTCGGCAAGCCGAACGAGGCCCTGGACCTGATGAAGCTCGCCCAGTCCGGCTCGGGCGAGCAGACCCTGCCGCGCACGCGGGCCATGCTGCACACCATCGAGGCATGGGCCCAGGCCGCCATGGGCAAGGGCCAGGCCATGCGCCGCACTCTGGGCGAGGCGGAGGAACTGTTCGTCTCCGACAAGGGTGACGTGCCGCCGCCGAGCTGGATGCAGCACTTCGACGAGGCGGACCTGCACGGCATGCAGGCCCTCGCCTACCGCACCCTGGCGGACCACGACGCCGCGGCGGCGCCGATCGCCGCGCGCCACGCCAAGGAGGCCCTGCGGCTGCGCGGCGAGGGCTACCAGCGCTCGCAGATCTTCGACTACATCTCCATGGCCTCGGCCTGCTTCATCGCCGACGAGCCGGAGCAGGCCGACCGGTACGCGCGCCTCGCCCTGGTCTCGATGAACGAGACCTCCTCGCACCGCACCTGGGACCGGCTGCGCGAGATGTACCGGCTCACCGCCCAGTACTCCGGGTACGCGCGCATCGAGGACCTCCGCCAGGAGATCAAGCTGGCCCTCCCCGACACCCCGGCGCCGCGCGGCCCGCGCGGTACGGGGGTGTAGTCCCGCGCGGCCGGCCCCGCACGGCCCGCGGCACGCGTGGCAGCACGCCGTGGACGGAATCCTGAGGGCGTCCTGGCGGCATCCTGTACGGAGACGAGACCTGCACGACGAGACCTGCACGGAGACGAGAAAGGCCGCGCCTTCCGGCGCGGCCCTGAAGCCCGTACAGCCGGCGCCCGTTACCCGCCGACCCGGGCGACGAGCACGCAGGCGTCGTCCTCCCGCTCGCTCTCGCCGAACTCCTCGATCACGATCCTCACGCAGTCCTGCGCGGACCGCGCCGCCGAGAACCGCGGCGCGAGCGCGAGCAGCCGCTCGGACCCGTCCGCCCGGCTGAACTCGATGCTGCGCGGCGTGAGTCCGTCCGTGTGGAGGACCAGCAGGTCGCCCACTTCGAGCCGTTCCTCGGCCTGCCCGTACGAGGCTCCGGAGGTCGCGCCCAGCAGGACGCCCTCGGGCGGCAGCAGGGCGCGCGCGGATCCGCGGCGGAACAGCAGGGGCGCCGGGTGGCCCGCCTGCGCCCAGGACAGCACCCGGCGCGCGGGGTCGTAGCGGCAGCACACGGCCGAGCCGAGCGCGGGCTGTACGGAGGTCTCCAGGAGTTGGTTCAGCCAGCCCATCAGCGGGCCCGGCTCGATCCCCGCCATGGCCATGCCGCGCAGGGCGCCCAGCATCATCGCCATTCCGGAGGTGGCGGTGACCCCGTGCCCGGTCAGGTCACCGACCGTCAGCATCGAGCAGCCGTCGGGAAGTTCGAGTGCGTCGTACCAGTCGCCGCCGATCAGTGCGCTGGTCGCGGAGGGCAGGTAGTGCGCGGCCACGTCCAGCGTGCCGGCGCTGCCGTACGGGAACCGCAGGGAGCCGCGCCACGGGGGGAGCACGGCTTCCTGCAGCTCGACCGCCAGCCGGTGCTCGGTCTGCGCGATCTCCCGCTGGCGCTGCAGCGAGTCACGTGACTCGCGCACCGCCCGCTGGCTCCGGCGCAGTTCACTCACGTCCCGCAGCACGGCCCACATGGAGGCCGTACAGCCGTCGGAGTCGAGTACCGGCTCGCCCCTCATGTGCAAGGTCCGGACCCGGCCGTCGGCCCGGACGATGCGGAACTCGCCGTCGATCGGTTTGCCGTCCACCAGACAGGCGGTGACCCACGCGGTGAGCAGCGGCTGGTCCTCGGAGAACAGGGTCGAGCCCAGTTCGTCGAGGGGGAGCGCGCCGGACTCGGGCGAGCGGCCGAAGATCTGGAACAGCTCGTCGGACCAACTGACCTCGTCCGTGAGGAGGTTCCACTCGGCGCTGCCGACGCGGGTCTGGGCCTCGGGCCCGGCCTCGAGCGCCGCCTGCGGGTACTCGATGGCCTCGGGCGCCGGCGGCAGGCCCTCCTTGAGCTGACCGAGGTGCTCGCGGAGGTCGTCGAGGTGATGGACGGCGAGATCGCACAGTGCGCGCTGCCAGCGGCCCTGGGCGTCGTCGTCGTCCACGACGGTGTCGCGGCGAACCGCGTCGACTTCCCCCCGCAGCCGCCGGGTCTGCGAGATCAGCGCGTCCACCGACCCCGGCTCGGGCGGCTGCGCGGGACGGTCCGCGAACAGGTGGGACGGCATGAGAACTCCGATACAGGCGCGGCACGGCCAAGTCTGAAGGAAGGACCGGTAACGACTGTTGCACAGGGCGCGACGGTGTGTGAGGCCTTTGGCAACATCCGCTACGTTCTTGCTTCTGGTATATGCCTCGGGCCTGACGACCCGTCCGCCGCGTGCGAACGAATCCGGTCAGGGGGGCTTCGGGGTGAGCGTCCGGCAGTGGCCGGTCGGGGTCACGGCGGTGTGGCGGGAGTGGCCGGAATCAGGCTGTCCGGCGACCGCGGGTCGATCGTACGACCGAGGTGTACGAGCCCCGCCCGTCACGGGAATCGCGTAAGGAACGGATCAAGACGACCCCCTCGGATACCCCCGAACGAGTGATGTCACCTGATGTGATGGATGGAATCAGGGCTTCCCACGGCACCGACGAATGGCTACTCTACGTGCCGGTAATAAGCCGGGGGAGGTCTGCGAGGGCGGACCCGCGCAGCGTGGGGACACACAACATGACCGGGCAGGACCACGCCGCGGGACAGAGCCGCCGTTCCTTCCTCACCCACCTCGTGGCCGCGCCGACCCTGGCGCTGGTCACCCGGGCCGGCGCGGACGCGCTGGCCCCACAGACCGCACACGCCGTGGTGCCCTCCCTGCCGGCCATCGCCGACGTGATCGACCTCGGCGACCTCTTCATCCTGGCCGGCGCACCCACCTCCGCCCTGCTGGCGCTCGCCGTCGAGGCGGACGGCACCATCCGCTTCCGGCTGCCCCGCGAAGAGGTCGGCCAGGGCCTCACCACCGCGGTGGCCATGCTCGTCGCCGAGGAACTCGACGCCCCGCTCGCCGACGTGCGCGTGGAGCTGGACGACGCGCGGCCCGAGCTGCTCTTCAACCAGCTCACCGGATCCTCCAACTCCGTCCGCTCCCTCTACGGGCCCGTCCGCCAGTGCGCCGCCACCGCCCGGGCCCGCCTGGTCGCTGCCGCCGCCCGCCGCTGGAGCCTGAACCCGGCGTCGCTGACCACCGAGGGCGGCGCCGTCCGCGCCCCCGACGGCCGCACCGCCGACTACGGCTCCCTCGCCGCTGCCGCCGCCGACCCCGGCCTCGTCGTCCTCGGCGCCACCCCCAAGAAGCGGGCCGGGCACACCCTCGTGGGGAAGCCGACCGGTCGCGTCGACGCCCGCGCGATGGTCACCGGCGCCCTCCAGTACACCCTCGACCTGGACGTGCCCGGAGCCAAGCCCTGCGTGGTGCGCCGCCCGCCCACCCTCGGCGGCACGGTCCGCACCGTCACCAACCTCGCCGCCGTCCGGGCCATGCCCGGTGTCCTGCACGTGGTGACGGTCCCGACCGGCGTCGCCGTCGTCGCCGAGACCTTCGGACAGGCCATCGACGCCAAGGCCGCCCTCCAGGTCACCTGGGGCCCCGGCCCCGCCGACCAGCTCTCCGACGCCCGGATCCGTACCGAACTGCGCGCCGCGACCCCGCCGTTGCTGGTCCCGCCCCTGCTGACCCCGTACGTGGACGCCGAGTTCGACTTCGCCTTCGTCAGCCACGCCCCGATGGAGACCAACTCCGCCATCGCCGACGTGCGCGAGGACCGGGCCGAGATCTGGTCCGGCCTCAAGTCCCCGATCGTGGCCCGCGAGACCATCGCCGCCGAGCTCGGCCTTCCCCTGTCCAAGGTCACCGTGCACGTGGTCCAGGCCGGCGGCTCCTTCGGCCGGCGGCTCTTCTTCGACGCGGCCCTGGAGGCGGCCCGCATCTCCAAGGCCTGCCGCCGACCGGTCCGGCTCATGTGGACCCGCGTGGACGACACCCGCCACGGCCGGATGCGCCCCGCGACCCACCACAAGATCCGCGCCACCCACCTCCTGGGCGAGGTGCTCAGCTTCGAGCACCGGGTCGCCGCCGCCGAGACCGACTTCCGGCACGGGCTCGGCGAGATCATCACCGCCACCGCCGCCCACCTGCCGCTCGGCATCGGCAACGCCACCCTCGCCCAGACCCTCTTCCACACCACGGTGAAGTCCCCGTACCACTTCGGACTCACCACCCAGGCCCTGACCGAAGTGCCCACCGGCATCCCCACCGGCTCCTGGCGCTCGGTGTACTCCGCAAACACTCGCGGGGCCGAGGAGATCGTGGTCGACGAACTCGCCGCCCGGACGGGCCGGGACCCGTACCGCTTCCGGCGCACCTTCCTGAAGACCGACGCCCAGCGCGCCGTGCTCGACAAGGTGGCCCAGGAAGGCGACTGGGGCCGGCCGATGGAGGCAGGGTGCGCGCAGGGCATCGCCTTCCACGAGGAGTACAAGTCCCGTACGGCGTGTCTCGTCGAGATCGACACCCGGGACCCGGAGCACGTACGCGTCACCAGGGCGGTCATCGCCGTGGACGTGGGCCTGCCGGTCAACCCGCGCGGACTGGAGGCCCAGATGATCGGCGGTCTCACCGACGCGATCTCCACCACCCTGCGCGCCGGGCTGCACCTCGACAAGGGGCTTCCGCTGGAGGGCAGCTACAGCCAGTTCCACTGGGCGAAGCAGCGCGACACCCCGCGCGACGTACGGGTCTTCGTGCTGCCGGCCACCGGTGAGGAGCCGGGGGGCGCGGGCGAGCTCGGCGTGCCCGCCGCGGTCGGTGCGATCGCCAACGCCTGGGCCCGTGCCACCGGTTCCAAGCCGCGCAGCTTCCCCCTCGACTTCGACGTCGACTTCACCCCCTACCCCCGCTAGCCCCCCGGATCCAGGAGTACCCCCGTGCCCTCGCACACCTTCACCGTCAACGGGCGCAGCGTCACCGTGGACGCGCCCGACGACCTCCCCCTGCTGTGGGTGCTCCGCGACATGCTGGGTGTCCGCGGCCCCAAGTACGGCTGCGGGGTGGACGTCTGCAAGGCATGCACCAGCCACCTGGACGGCGCCGACGTCCGCCCCTGCGTGGTGCCCGTCTCCGCATGCGCGGGCAAGGAGGTCACCACCATCGAGGGCCTGGCGAACGGGGACGACCTGCACCCCGTGCAGGAGGCCTGGCTCGAACAGGATGTCGCCCAGTGCGGCTTCTGCCAGCCCGGCCAGATCATGGCCGCCGTCGCCCTGCTGAAGCGCACGAGCGAGCCCACGGACGAGGACATCGACGCCATCGCCAACATCTGCCGCTGCGGCACCTACTTCCGCATCCGGGAGGCGATCCGCAGCGCGGCGCGCCGGATGTGAGCGGCGGCGGGATCCCGGGGGCCTCCCCCGTGTCCGATCGACTCGAAGCCGCCGGGACCCTGCCGCTCGTCACCAAAGCTATGCGGTGGACGGGGCGTTCGCAGGATTCGCCGCGCACAGTGACGGCGCGAGACGGGTATCACAGCGCACAGTGTGCGCCGGGTGGTTCAATGCGGCCGTGTCCCGGTCCGACGACGTCCTCAAGGTTCACCGGCTCGCCCACGCCGGGGGATCGGCCGCGCTCCTGGAGTGGCTCGGCGCCCACCTCGGCGGCTGGGTCGGGGTGGTGGACGCCGAACAGGGACACGGGCAGGGGCACGTGCAGGGCCAGGCGCAGGCTCCGGAGAGCGCCGTGCGCGGCGCCGGTGAACTGGGCGCCCGCGGCGTGCGGTCGGCCGTCCTGTACGACGGTGACCGCGCGACGCTGCTCTTCGCACTGGACGGCCCGCGCGCGCTGGCCGCCGTACTGGAACGGCCGCACCACCCCGACGCGCCCGCACTGCTCGCCGACGCCGCCGTACCGCTGGCCCTCGTCCTGCGCGCGGAGGATGCCGTACGGCGGGAGGAGCGGACCCGGCGCGCCGAGGCGCGGGCCCGCGAGGCGGTGCTCCACCTGCTGATGAACGGCCTGGTCTCCACCGCCCACCAGGTCGCCGGGGCACTGGGCCCCTCGCTGCCCGATCCGATGCGGATGTACGTCGTCGAATGCCGGACCGGCCGGCGCGACGAAGTGGCGCGGCTGTGCCGGGAGCTGACGGGCGGCCGGGCCTGGATCGTGCGCTGCCCGGTCTACGTGCACCACCTCATCGTGCTGGTCCCGGCCGGCCCCGCCGCCGTGTCCGCCGCGGCCGATCCCCTGGCCGGGGCTCTGGTGGGAGTGGCCCCGGACTGCGCGGTCGGGGTCAGCGGGGAGGCGCGCCTGAGCGAGGCCCCCGCCGCGTACACCCAGGCCTTCCACGCGCTGGCCGTCGCCCGGGGCCGGCAGGAACGGCACGCCCGCTTCGGACCCGGACCCGAGCTGGCGCTCGCCGCGCACGAAGCGGGGGCCGGTTGGGCCGAGGCCCTGCTCGCGCCCCTGCACGCGTACGAGCCCAGGCGCCCCCAGGACCCCGGCGGGCAGGAGCTGCGCGCCACGGCCCACGCCTGGCTGAACTTCACCTCGCACGCGACCCGGCTGCTGAAGGTCCACCGCAACACCCTGGCCGCCCGGCTCCGCCTGGTCGAGACGCTGCTCGGCATGGACCTGGCCCGCCTCGCGGACCAGGCGGCGCTCTCGCTGGCGCTGCGGCTGACCCCGAGCGCGCGGCAGGGGAGCGCCGCGGCCGCCGCGGCCACAGCCGCCGTCCCCGATCTCGACGGCGTGCTGCGCGATCCGCGCCTGACCGACTGGGCCCGTACCCACCTGAGCGGGCTGACCGGCCCGGACGCGCCGCCGGGAGCCCGCGACACGGTCCGCGTCTGGCTCGCGCACGACGCCCAACTCGTCCCGGCGGCCGCCGCGCTGGGCGTCTCCGTCCCCGGCGCCCGCAAGCGGCTGACCCGTATCGAGGCGCTCCTGGAGCGTTCCCTGCTGCAGTCCCCGAGTGCCCGCCACGACCTGTGGCTGGCGCACCGGGCGGAGGAGCTCGCAGAGTGACACAAGCCCCAGAAGGGGTGTGAGGTGAAATAAATGCACGATCATGCCTGAATGAGGCGTATCAATGCGAAACGGATGTTGGTCGGCGAGCCCCTCGACACCACCCGTCTGGGCGAGACCCTGCTGCCCAAGCGACTCGCCCTGCCGATCTTCTGCAGCGACCCGCTCTCCTCCGTGGCGTACGCCACCGAGGAGATCCTGCTGATCCTCGCCCTCGGCGGCGTCGCACTGCTGCACCTCACCTGGTACGCGGCCGCCGCCATCGTCTTCCTGCTCATCGTCGTCATCGCCTCGTACCGGCAGACCTGCCACGCCTACCCCGGAGGGGGCGGCGCCTACGTCGTCAGCTCCGAGAACCTCGGACAGACCGCGGCCCTCACCGCCGCCAGCGCCCTGCTCGTCGACTACGTGATGACCGTCGCCGTCTCGGTCGTCTCCGGCGTCTCCGCCATCACCTCGGCCATCCCCTCGCTGAGCGACCACGAAGTGGCCCTGTCCGTGGCCTTCGTGGTGCTGCTGACCCTGATGAACCTGCGCGGCGTACGGGAGTCGGGCCGCGTCTTCGCCATCCCCACCTACGGCTTCGTCCTCGTCATCTACCTCATGTTCGCCGTCGCCGCCGTCCGGCTCGGGACCGGCGACACCATCCGCGCCGAGTCCGCCGACCTCCCGATCGACGCCGTCGGCACCTACACCGGGCTCGCCCTGGTGTTCCTCGCGATGCGCGCCTTCGCCTCCGGATGCACCGCCCTCACGGGCGTCGAGGCGATCAGCAACGGCGTTCCCGCCTTCCGCAAGCCCAAGGCCGGGAACGCGGCGACCACGCTCGCCGCGATGGGCGTGCTGTCCGTGACCATGTTCGTCGGCATCACCGCCCTCGCCATGTCCTACCAGGTGCACGTCGCGGCCGACCCCACCGAACTGGGGCTGCCCCCGGGCACCGCCACCTCCACCGCCCTCGCCCAGATCGGCCGCGCCACCTTCGGCAGCTGGCACTTCCTCTTCTACCTGCTCCAGGCCGTCACCGCGGGCGTACTGATCCTCGCCGCGAACACGGCCTTCAACGGCTTCCCGATGCTCGCCTCGATCCTGGCCAGGGACCGCTACGCGCCCCGCCAGCTCGCCAACCGCGGCGACCGGCTCGTCTACTCCAACGGCGTCGTCCTGCTCGCACTCGCCGCCATTGCCCTCATCGTGGCCTTCGACGCCGAACTGACCCGCCTCATCCAGCTCTACATCATCGGCGTCTTCGTCTCCTTCACCCTCTCCCAGTCCGGAATGGTCCGGCACTGGAGGAGGGCGCTCGCCTCACCGGCCACCCCGCGCGAGGAGCGGGTCCACATCCACCGCAGGCTCGCCATCAATGCGGTCGGAGCCGCCATGACCGCCCTGGTCCTGGTCATCGTCCTGCTCACCAAGTTCACGCACGGGGCCTGGCTGGTCGTCATCGCCATGCCGCTGCTCTTCCTCGGCATGAAGGGCGTGCGCCGCCACTACGACCAGGTTGCCCGGCAGGTCGCCGTCGCCCCCGACGCGATCCCGCGCAGACCCGCACGCCACCACGTACTGGTCCTGGTCGCCGCTGTGCACGCCCCGACGCTCAAGGCCATCGGCTACGCCCAGGGGCTGCGTCCCGACACCCTGACGGCGGTCACCGTCGCGGCGGACGAGCAGGAGGCGGCCCGGCTGGGCGAGGCGTGGGCCGAGCACGACACCGGCCTTCCGCTGAAGATCCTGCACTCGCCGTACCGGGAGGTCATCGGCCCGATCCTGGCGCACGTCGAGGAACTGGCCGCCGATTCCCGGACGGACATGCTGTCGGTGGTCATCCCCGAATTCGTGGTGGGCCACTGGTGGGAGCAGCCCCTGCACAACCAGAACGCCCTGCGGCTGAAGGCGCGGCTGCTGTTCACGCCGGGCGTCGCGGTGATCGACGTGCCGTACCTCCTGGAGTCGGCGAAGCCGGCGAAGGCGGCGGACCGGGCACCGCAGGACGGTTAGCCGCCTCCGGTGCCGCGCCGCGCTGCAGTACCGCGGAGTGCGCCAGCGCCAACTCCACCACGTGCCGCGGGTCGGACAGGGAGCGGCCGGTGAGCTGCTCCAGGCGCCGCAGCCGGTTGGAGACCGTGTTGCGGTGGCAGTACAGCCGCTGCGCGGCGTACGTGGTCGAGCCCTGGCAGGCCAGCCAGGTGCCCAGCGTGGTCAGCAGCGTCCGCCGGTCCTCCGCGGGCAGCGCGAGCACCGGCCCCAGCACCACCTGCCGCAGCCGGCCCGCGAGTTCGGCCTGGGCCGCGATCAGCGCCGCGGGCAGCCGTTCGTCCAGCAGCGCGGTGCGCGGGCCCTCCGACTCGGGGGCGGTGTGCAGCGCGAGCACGGCCAACCGGTGCGCCCGGGCCACAGAGGCGGGCGCGCCGACGACCGGGCTGACCCCCGCGCGCACCCCGAGGGGCGCGAGCAGGTCCCGTACGGACTCCAGCGGATGGTGGCCCAGCTCCACCAGGCCGACCTCCCCGTCGGCGCGGATCCGCCACAGCACGCGCGGAGCGGAGTCGGCATCGTCCACGCCGACCGGGGCGGCGGGAGTACCGGAGCCGTCGCGGGCCAGGACGACCACCGCGAAACGGCCCCGCTCCGGCAGTCCCAGCCCGGCGGCGGCCTCGGCGGCTCCTGCCCCTGCGGACGCCGTGGCCGCCGGCCCGTCCGTACCGGCCGGCGGACTCTGCACGCCGTCGAGCAGGACGTCCAGCAGGACGGCCCGGCGCTCCCGGTCCCGGTCGGCGTGCGCCGCTTCCGTGCGGCGGTAGGACTCGGTCACGGCGTCCGTCATCTGGTCCAGGACGTCCCACAGGGCGGCCGCCCCCGGCAGCAGCCGGGGCAGCGCCGCCCGGTCGTGCGCGGTCACGGCCTCGGTGAGGCTCTGCCAGAGCAGCCGGCCGGCGCGGCGGTAGGTGCGCAGCAGGGAGGGGAGCGGCAGCCCCTGTTCGGCGCGGAGCGTGCCGACGGCCCGGGCGTCGGAGAGCTCCGGCGGCAGGCCGCGGGAGCTGCGGACCAGGCCCTCGACGGCCTGGCGGAGGTGGTGGTGGATCCGCTCGCGCAGCTCGGCCCGGCCCAGCAGGGCGGCGTAGGCGGGGTCCTCGGCCAGCGTCCGGTCGGCGAGCCGGTCCGCCGCCACGGCGATCCGGCGGGACAGGTCCTCGCGTATCTCCTCGATGATCCGCTCCATGACGCGCAGCCTGACACGGGGGAGGGCGCGGTGGGGAGGGCCCGGACCGGCCGCGTCCGCTACCGTGTGCGAATCACTGCACCTGCAGTGATCCCCCGACGTGCCCCACCGACACCCAGGGACCGCCCATGCGCCAGAACCCGCAGCGCCGCGCCGCACTGCTCGACGCCGCCATCGAAGTACTGGCGCGCGAGGGCTCGCGCGGCCTGACGCTGCGCGCGGTGGACGCCCAGGCGGGCGTGCCCACGGGCACCGCCTCGAACTACTTCGCCAACCGCTCCCAGCTGCTCGTGCAGATCCTGCACCGCACCCGGGAGCGGCTGGTCCCGGACCCGGAGGACCTCGCCGGCCCGCTGGACACCGAGGTCCTGCTCACCGCGCTCCTGGAGCGGATGAGGCGCGAGCGCAGCGTGCACATCGCGATGCTGGAGCTGCGGCTGGAGGGCACCCGGCGTCCCGAACTCCAGGAGGAGCTCGCCGGCTTCCAGGGCGCCGAGCTGGAGGCCAACATCGCCTGGCACCTGGAGGCCGGCCTGCCCGGGGACCGGCAGGGTGTGGCCCTCCTCTACCTGGCCATGCTCGGTCTGATCGTGGACGACCTGACCGCGCCCGCGATGCTGGAGGCGCACCCGGTGCAGGGGCTCATTCGGACGATGGTCGAGCGCCTCCTCCCGGAGAAGCCCGCGGACTGACTATCGTGCCGGGGAACAAGCACCGGCGGGGTGGGGCAACCGTGGGGAGTGCGGACATGGCGGACATCACAGAGGGCGCGGCGGACGGGATCCGGTGGCTGGCCGACTGGGACCAGTGGTTCGCCGGTCTGACCTTCGCCCGGGGCATAGGCCCCGACGAGCTCGCCGCACGGCTCGGCGCGCTGCCGGGCGTGCACCCCGGACCGATGGGCGCGCTCGACGCCTGGAGCATGGTCACCGAGACCGTGGACGGCGACGGTGTGGCCCGGATCGGCAGGTGGGGCGGCTGGTCCTTCGCCGTCGAGCACGGCGTGCCGGCCGGAGCGGAACGCCTCGCCGAGATCTCCCGGGGCGGTGTGGAGGCCGTCCACCTCGACCCGCAGCCCGACCATCCGCCCAAGCAGTTCGCGTACGCCCGGGACGGCGAGCTGGTGTGCTGCTTCGGCCTCGGCGAGGAATGCTGGCGCGGCGGCCACCGGCCGGACTTCCTGCTCCCGGAGCTGATCGCGGCCGGGGTCCTCACCCCGGACGGCGCGTGCGCCCGCCCGGCCGACGAACCGGAGGCGGACCGCGACCGCCACACCCTCGCCGTCGTGGAGCGCCGCTTCGCGCTGTCCCTGCCGCGCCATCTGATCGCGGACACCGCGCTCCCGGCGTACGTGACCAGTACGCGCTAGGGGGTGTGCCGTGGCGGTCGGGCCGACTCCACCCGGCGCTCCGGGGGCCGGGATGCGGTGATCTTATGCTCAGGTTTACGCGCGTCCGCTTGGTTTTGCGTCCGGTGAGCCACTTTGATGGGTTTGCCAGGCGTCGTACCGAGCAGGGGGACCAGTCATGGGCACCGACCACAGTCAGAAGGACAGCACACCCACCCTGATCGGTTCCGTGCAGCGCGCACTGCGCCTCCTGGAAGCGATGTCCGCGGAAGGCGGGGCGACGGCCAAACGGCTCGCCCGGCTCACCGGGATCCCCCTGCCGACCGTGTACCACTTGCTGCGCACCCTCAGCCACGAGGGCTACGTCCAGCGCGAGGGAGGGTCGTTCCGTCTCGCGGACGATCTTCCGCTCGCCTCGTGATCAAATTTCGACGCGTTCCGGCCAAGCTCTCGCAGCCTTCCTGGCATGTTCCAGCGGAAAATGCCAGAACGCCCTTTCGCCCTGTGGAAGTTGAGTAAGTTCCCTCCTGTCGCGCCGTACGACCGTGCAAACAGCACGTCCGGCCGGGAGGGGAGCCCGCGTGCCCGGGATCGACGAATGCCTGCTCGAAGCCATGGCCCTGCCTGGTGCGCGGGGGGCCGCGCTGGTCGACTGGAGCAGCGGACTGGCCCTCGGCACCGTCGGGGAATCACCCGTGGGCGACCACGAGACCACCGCCGCCGAGACCGCTGAACTGGCTCGGGCGGCAGCCGAGTACGAGTCCTTCGCCCCCGTGGAGGCCGACCCGGCACGCGGTGGCGGAGCCGTTCCCTCCGCCGGTTCGTACGTCGGCCCACCGGTCGGCCCGCCCGTCGAGGATCTGATCGTCACCACCCGCACTGGATACCACGTACTGCGCTTCGTCGAGACGAGCTTCGACAGCAGCGTATTCCTGCACCTGTGGCTCGACCGCACAGAAGGCAATCTCGCCCTCGCGCGCCACAGGCTCCGCGCCCTGGCCGAGGAGCTGGTGCTCAGATGACCGCCCCGGCCACGGCGGCGAACGCCTTCGCCGCCGTTTCCCCCCTCCTCACCCGACTCGCCGAGGAGCGGGCCACCGGCGCCCTGCTCCGCGACCGCGGCACCCTCTTCCTGGAGGACGGCCGCATCGTCCACGCGGAGAGCCCGGCCACCCCCGGCCTCGACGTACTGCTCACCACCGGCGGCGGCCTCGCCCCCGAGCGCTGGCGGGAGGCCGTGGACCGGGCCGGTGCCCGCCGGCAGGTGGCCCGCTTCCTCGTGGACAGCGGCGGCCTCGCCGACGGAGAGCTGGAGATATGCCATCTCGCCGCCATATTCGACGCCGCCTTCTTCGCACTCTCCCCGGGCAGCGGCCCCTCCCGGTTCCGCCGCGGGGCCACCCACTGGATCGGCTCCGTCCGCTCCGTTCCCGCCGCCGCCGTCGAACGGGAGACCCGGCGCCGCCAGGACCTGCTCGACGCGGTCTGGCCGTACCCCCTGCTGGACACCTCCCCGGTGGTACCCCGGGCGGCCGCGCCGGGCCAGACGGTCACCGCCCGCCAGCGGGCACTGCTGGGCCTCGCCGACGGCCTGCGCACCCCGGCCGACCTCGCGTGGGTCCTGGGCCGGCCCGCCTTCCACACCCTGCTCGACGTACGGCGCCTCGCGGCGGCCGGACTGGTCGAGACCCCGCACACCCCGGCCCCGCCACCGGCCGAGGTGCCCCTGCCCGACTGGATGACCGAGGCTCAATCCCCGGACGTGGCGCTGCTCCGCCGGTTACGCGACGCACTGGAGGCAAGTCTGTGAGGCTCCCGCTGCGACCGGCCCTGCGCGCCGACCGCTCCGAGCGTAGGCAGCCCGAAAGGAGAAAGGCCGACATGAGTACGGTGCCCCCCGAGGCGGAGGCCGAGATACTCGCCGAGCTCCGCAGGCTGCGGGCCCGGGTACCCCAGCTCACCGGCGCCCTCGCGGCGAGCGCCGACGGCTTCGTCCTCGCCCAGGACAGCGCCGCCACCGAGGCGGAGGCCGTCGCGGCGCTGACCGCCGCCGCCCTCGGGGTGGCCCAGCGGCTCAGCGACACCACCGGCCAGGGCGCCTTCCGTGAACTTCTCGTGCGCGGTGAGGACGGATACGTCGCCACCTACGCCGCGGGCCTGGCGGCCGTCCTCACGCTGACCGCCGAACCCCGCGTCAACGTCGGGCGCCTCCACCTGGAGGCCCGGCGCTCCAGTCTCCGGATAGCAGAACTGATCGACCACACCCTCGGGCGACGGGGTCCCGGAGTCCCGCCCGGGTGATTCGCGCTCCGGTCGGCGGCAGGGCCCGACATGTCCGGCACGCGCCGCCACGGCTACAGACAGTTACATCCCAGTCACAACCCACTCACAACGAGAACGAGAAAGAGGTTCCCCCCATGGTCAATGTGGAGACCGCGCTCAAGGAAGCCACCACCATCATCGAGGGCGCGATCGGCGCCGCCCTCGTCGACTACGGCAGCGGCATGGCCCTCGGAACGATCGGCGGCGGCAAGGACCTCGACCTCGCGGTCGCGGCGGCGGGCAACACGGACGTGGTGCGTGCCAAGGTCCGCACGATGGAGATGCTCGGACTCAAGGACGAGATCGAGGACATCCTCATCACCCTCGGCAGTCAGTACCACCTGATCCGGCTGCTGAAGGGCCGCGGTTCCGCGGGCTTCTTCCTCTATCTGGCCCTCGACAAGGGACGGGCCAACCTCGCGATGGCCCGCCATCAACTGAAGAAGATCGAGCTCGAGCTGGAGGTCTGACCGGCCCCAGCGGGCGCGGCGGGGCGCGTCGTGCCGCATCGTCGAAGTGGCGGACGGCTGAATTCTTTGCCGTCCGCCCTGGCGGTTGGCTGCCTATGCCCCATATGGGTGGAGTTTATGACTCTGTTACAGAGTAAGATGCTGTGAGCAGCTGATCATCGATAAAGCATAAAACGCTGGAGAAACCGCCACCCATGCCCCCGCGCCTGAGCATCGTCGTCCCCGTCTACAACGTCGAGCTCTACCTCGACGAGTGCCTGGAATCCATCGCATCGCAGACCTTCGAGGACTTCGAGGTCATCCTCGTGGACGACGGGTCCACGGACACCAGCGCCGTCATCGCCAAGGCGTTCGCGGCCAAGGACAAGCGTTTTCGCGTCGTGATGCAGGAGAACGCCGGCCTCGGCGCCGCCCGTAACGTGGGCGCCCGCCACGCCGACAAGGACAGTGAGTACCTGGCCTTCGTCGACAGTGACGACACGATGCCCGACTACGCCTACCAGCGGCTCATCGAGGCGCTGGACGAGACGGGTTCGGACTTCGCGGGCGGCAACGTGAAGCGTTTCCGCTCCGTCGGCATGCAGCAGTCCTGGGGCCACCGGGCCGCCTTCGCCCGGACCCAGTTGAAGACGCACATCTCCAAGTTCCCGGCGCTGGTCACCGACCGCACCGCGTGGAACAAGGTCTACCGGCGCTCCTTCTGGGACAAGCACGGTTTCCAGTACCCGGAGGGCATCCTCTACGAGGACGCCCCGGTCAGCATCCCGGCACACTACTTCGCCTCCAGTGTCGACATCATCAGCGACTGCGTCTACCACTGGCGCGTCCGCGAGACCGGCGAGCGCTCCATCACCCAGCGCTCCACCGACCCGGTCTCCCTCATCGACCGCGTGAAGTCCGTACGCCTGGTCCGTGAGTCCCTCAAGGCCAAGCAGGGCGCCAAGTACGTCCGTTACCTGCGCGACTACGACTACAACGTGCTGAGCGAGGAACTCCCGCTCATCTACAAGTACGTCGGTGAGGGCGGCCCCGACTTCCGCGCCGCGTTCGTCAAGGAGGTCGGCGGTCTCGTCCGCGAGATCGGCACCGGCCCCTGGTCCGACCTGACCGTCGCCGACCGGCTCAAGGCGTACCTGGCCGGCGAAGGCCGCGTCGACGACTTCATCGCGCTCCAGCACCACCAGCGCGACTACAGCTACAGCGTGCCGGTGAAGGGCCTCGCCCGCCCGCAGGCGGACTATCCCTTCCTGCAGGGCCGTCCGCCGGTTCCGGCCAAAATCCTCACCCTCGGCCCGCGCGAACGCCGTGTCGTCAGCCGCCTGGAACAGGCCGCCTGGGCCGACGGCAAGCTGCTGCTGCGCGGTTACGCCCTCCCCGGCCACCTCGGTGCGGAAAGCCGCCTCGGCTCCCGCAAGATGCTGGTCTTCCGCGAGGGGGGCAAGCGCCGCCGCTCCGTCGTCAGCGCCCGTACCGTCGCCTCCCCGATGGCCACGGTGAAGTCGCCCCACCTCGCCCTGCGGCACGCCGACTGGGCCGGCTTCACGGCCGTCATCGACCCCTCGATCTTCCAGTCGGGCGGCAAGTGGAACCAGGGGATATGGACCACTTCGATCGCCGTCACCGGGGCCGGCGGCCTGCACCGCGCCCGCCTCAGGGGAGGCGAGCACGACACCGGCCAGAACCCGCCCCCGCACTGGGTCGCCCCCGACGTCCGGATCGTCCCGTCCGTCTCCGGCGCCCTCACCATCCAGGTGGAGATCGTCCGCGCCCGCGCGCTGGACGTCCACCCCTCGGGTGACGACGCCGTCGAGATCACCGGCGAGCTGTCCGCCGAGGCCGTCGGCGCCACCACGCTGCGGGCCGTCCACGTGACCACCGGCACCGTCCTCACCTTCCCGCTGGAGAGCGCCGCGTCCGGCGCCGGCCGGACCTCCTTCACCGCCCGCGTACCGCTGGCCGAGCTGGCCGCCGTACCGGACGCCGCGTGCGAGCCCGGCGAGTGGGCCCCCGAGCCCTGGAGCCTCTCCGTCGTCGGCCCCGACGGCACCGAGCACCGCATGGTCCACGACGAGCGCGGCGGGTTCGACGGCCTCGTCCTGCCCCTGCCCGGCGAGGACGCGGGCCGCTCCCTCTTCGCCAAGCGCGGCAACACCGGACACCTGACCCTCTCCGTGCAGCCCTCGCCGCCGCTGGTCGACGAGGTCGTCGCCGAGGACGGCACCCTCACCCTGCGCGGCCGCTTCCTCGCGCCGACCGACGAGCCCTACGAGTTCGTCCTGCACAACGCGCACGGCGTGGAGTTCGTCTACCCGGTCACCCGCGACGGGGACTCCTTCGAGGCCACCTTCCGGCCCATGCTCCCCGAGGCGTACGCAGGCAGCACCACGCTCCCCGAGGGCCGCTGGTGGCCCACGCTGCGCCCGGTTGCCCAGGGCGGAACCACCGCCGGCCTGCTCGGCGTCGACCGCGGCGCACCCGTGCAGATGGGCCCCGGCCTGCTCTTCGCCGGGCCGCACCCGCTCACCGTGCAGGGCCGCCGGATGCGGGTCGAGACCCGCTTCCACGACCGCATGGTGCTGGTCGCCGACCCGCTGATCAGCCCGCACGACCGCTCCAACTACGCCCAGCGCGTCGCCCGCTTCGAGACCTACCCGGCGCAGCGCGCCCTGCCGGTCAAGGACATCGTCGTCTACGACACCTTCCAGGGGCAGAGCTCCGGCGACTCGCCGCGCGCCATCCACGAGGAACTGGTGCGCCGCGGCGAGAAGCTGGAGCACATCTGGCTGGTCCGCGACGGCCGGACCGAGGTCCCGGAGACCGCCCGCGCCGTGCAGTACAACAGCGTGGAGTCGTGGGAGGTGCTGGCCCGCGCCCGTTACTACGTGACCAACGACAACGTGCCGCAGCGCTTCGAGCGCCGCGCCGGCCAGGTCGTCGTACAGACCTGGCACGGCACGCCGATCAAGGAGATCGGCCACGACTTCGTGCACGACTACTACACGAGCCCGGAGATCCTGGAGGGGCTGGAGCACGACAGCGCCCAGTGGACCCTGCTCGCCTCCCCGAGCTCCTACGCCACGCCCCTCCTCAAGCGCGCCCTCGGCTACGACGGCGAGGTCATCGAGTCCGGCAGCCCGCGTACGGACGCCCTGGTGCGGCCCGACGCGCAGCGGATCGCCGAGGTCCGCCGCCGGCTCGGCCTGCCCGAGGGCAAGAAGGTCGTCCTCTACATGCCCACGTGGCGCGAGAACAACGAGGGCTTCTCGGGCGGCTACAAGCTCGACCTGCGGATCGACCTGGACCGGGCCCGCCGTGAGCTGGGCGAGGACCACGTCCTGCTGATCCGTAGCCACCACCACGTGACGGAGCAGGTCCGCGACGGCGTCCGCGACGGATTCGTCGTCGACGTGTCCCGCTGGCCCGACGCGGCCGACCTGCTGCTGGTCGCCGACGTGCTGATCTCGGACTACTCCTCCGCGATCTTCGACTTCGCGCACACCGACCGGCCGATCCTGCTCTTCACGTACGACCTGGAGCACTACCGCGGCACGCTGCGCGGCTTCAACTTCGACCTGGAGGCGAAGGCGCCGGGGCCGCTGCTCGCGGACTCGGCGAGCCTGATCGAGGCCGTGCGCAACGCGGACGCGGTCGGGGCGGAGTACGCCGAGGCCCGGGCTGCCTTCCGCGCCGAGTTCTGCGACCTCGACGACGGCAGCGCCACCGAGCGCGTCGTCGAGCGCATGCTCGCGCAGGGTGCGGCGCCCGCGAAGTAAGCCGTACGGGCGAATCTCCGGCTGAACACGGACCGGCCCCGGACCCACCGATGAATTTCGGGTCCGGGGCCGGTCTGTATGTGAGGGACGGTGCCCACCGTCCACCCACCGGCCCGGAGGCAGAGATGAGCGGCAACGGATTCACCACGTGTCTGTGGTTCGACGGCAACGCGGAAGCGGCCGCCGACCACTACCTGTCCGTCTTCAAGGACGGCAGGCTCGGCCGGATCGGCCGCTACACCGACGCGGGCCCCGGCCCGTCCGGCTCGGTGATGGTCGTGGAGTTCGAGATCAACGGCCAGAAGTTCATCGGTCTCAACGGCGGCCCGCAGTTCACGTTCAGTGAGGCGATCTCCTTCCAGATCCACTGCGCGGACGAGGCGGAGGCCGACTACTACTGGGACGCGCTGACCGGAGGCGGCGGCGAGGAGGGTGTCTGCGGCTGGGTCAAGGACAAGTTCGGCGTCTCCTGGCAGGTCATCCCGCCGGGCGCCATCGACCTGATCGCCGACCCGGACCCGGCCCGGGCCGCCCGGGCCACCGCCGCCATGATGCAGATGAAGAAGCTGGACGTGGCACAGATGCGGCGGGCGGCCGACGCGGGGTAGACACAGGTCGGGGGCCGGGCCAGGGCCAGGGGCCAGGCCGTCTCTTTCGGATCTTGCCGGGCCCGCGCCGCCCGGCACCGCACCTCGCCGCGTTGTCGGAGCACCGCAGTACGTCCAGTACAACTGTGCTCCTCCGCCCAGGGGGCACCTCCCAGCGATAGCTGGGGGAGATGCACGGCACCGGACGACGCGGGCCCGACCGGCAAGATCCGAAAGAGACGGCCTAGGCGGCGATCCGGGCCAGCAGGGCCGGCAGGGCGGTGCCGATCGGTTCGCGGACGATCTCGTCGGCGAGCGGGTCGTACGGGGTCTCCTCTGCGTTCACGATGATCAGCCGGGCCCCGGCCTCCGCGGCCATGCCGGCGAGTGACGCGGCGGGCTGCACCTGCAGGGTCGACCCGACGGCGATGAAGATCCGGCACCCCTTGGCCACCGCCATCGCCTGTCCCAGAACCTCGGGGTCCAGCCGCTGGCCGAACATCACCGTCGCCGACTTGAGGATCCCGCCGCACACCAGGCAGGCGGGATCCGGTTCCCCGGCGGCCACCCGGGCCAGCGCCTCGTCCATGCCCGACCGGGCGTGGCAGGCCGTGCACACCACCGACCGGGCGCTGCCGTGCAGCTCGAACACCTTGCGCTCGGGCATCCCGGCGAGCTGGTGCAGCCCGTCCACGTTCTGGGTGATCACCCGCACCGGGGTGCCGCCGCGCTCCAGTTCCGCCACGGCCACGTGCGCGGCGTTCGGCCGTGCTCCGAGCGCACAGAGCTCGGCGCGCATCAGCCAGGAGCGGCGCCGGATGTCCGGATCGGCCATGTAGTACTCGTAGGTCACCAGCTTCTCGGCGTCGGGCTCCCGCCGCCACAGGCCCTGGGGGCCCCGGTAGTCCGGAATTCCGGAGTCGGTGGACATTCCGGCCCCGCTGAACACTGCGACAAGTGGCTTCCCCATGCACCGACCCTATGCAGCGGCGCGGGCCGCCCGCGAGCCCATTTCCGCGCACCGGCCGGACGGAGGGCGGGAGGGTCGTTTCTGCGGTGAATCCCGACCCCCGCAGGAGTGAGATCCGGGCCCAGCCCTCCCGATCCACCGGCCCGGCGGGTACAGAACCGGACATGATGCTCAAGCCGCACCGCCTTGCCGCCCTGCTGCCGGCCCTGCTCGCGCTGCCGGTCATGCCCTGCGTCCCCGCCGTCGCCGCGCCGGCCGCCGCCGTGCGGGGGCACACCGCTGCCCAGATCAGCGACTTCCTCACCGGTTTCTACGGTGACCACGGTCCCTCCACGTACAACCGGGAGAACCGCGTCTCTCCGGTCCTCAAGGAAAGACAGCAGGAGAACGAGGAGGTCGACGTCCTGCTCTGCGCCCAGAACGAGCCGCAGGACATCAGCATCGGCCCGGTCACCGTCGCCCAGGCCGCCGCAGTCGGCTGGGCCACGGTGACCACCCACTGGGCCTCCGGCACCACGGACACCTTCACCGCGTACGTACGCCTCGACTCCAAGCCCATCCGGCTCGACGACGTGATCTGCGCGGGCTGAAATCCGTACGGTGATCCACGGGCCGGTCCTTAGGGTGGGCACATGCCGACGACGACCGCGACCACCACCGTCCTCTACTGCTCCGACCCGCTGAACGGGCGCCGGGCCGACGCCCACTTCGCGGCGGAGGCCCGCCAGTTGCGCGCCGCCGGGGGCACGGTCGTGCTCATCGACCACGACGCGCTGCTCGCCGGGGACGCCGAGCGGGCGGTGGCGCGGGTGCCCGCCGGGTCCGGAGCTCTCTGGTACCGGGGCTGGATGATCCCCGTGGGCCGGTACGCGGAACTGGACGCGGCCCTGCGGCGGCGCGGCGGCGCGCTCGCCGTCTCCCCGCAGGCGTACGGCCGGGCGCACGAACTCCCCGGATGGTACGAGACCTTCGCGGGTCTGACCCCGGTCAGCGGCTGGCTGCCGACGGGGCAGGGCGTGACCCCGGACGCGGAGGGTCTGGCGGCCCTCGCGGCGGGCCTGCCGCCGGGCGCCGCCGTCGTCAAGGACTATGTCAAGTCCCGCAAGCACGAGTGGGACGAGGCCTGCTACGTGCCCGACCTGGGCGACCCGGAAGCTTTGCACCGCGTCGTCGCCCGCTTCGTCGAACTGCAGGGCGAGTTCCTGGCGGGCGGCGTGGTGCTGAGGGCCTTCGAGGACTTCGTCGCGCCGGAGGCGGCGGCCGCGGAGGTCCGGGTGTGGTGGCGGGACGGGGAGCCCCGGCTGGTCACCGCCCACCCGGACAGCCCGCTCGCCGAGGTCCCGGAACCGGACCTCGAACCGGTGCGCGCGGCCGTCGGGGCGCTCGGCTGCCCCTTCGTGACCACCGACCTCGCGCTGCGCGCGGACGGGGTCTGGCGGGTCGTCGAAGTGGGGGACGGACAGGTCAGCGACCTCCATGGGGAGGTCGATCCCGCCTCGTTCGTCAGCCTCTTGACGACTGATCAGGCACTCCTGCGCACACCGTCCCCATCTGGTACAACACCGGCATGACGGGATTCGAGATCACCGGTGCGAGCGCGGCCGACATGAAACTGATCCGTGACTGGGCCGACGAGGAGGGCTGGAATCCGGGGGACTCGGACCGGTTCGCGTTCGCGGTGGCCGACCCGGAAGGGTTCCTCGTCGGGCGGCTGGATGGCGAGCCGGTGGCCTGCATCTCCGCCGTGCGGTACGGCGCCGGCTTCGGTTTCATCGGCTTCTACATCGCCCGCCCCGCCGTCCGTGGCCAGGGCTACGGCATCCGGCTGTGGCACGCCGGGATGGAGCGGCTCGGCGGGCGGCTCGTGGGCCTGGACGGGGTCGTCGATCAGCAGGACAACTACCGTAAATCCGGCTTCCGTTCGGCCTGGAGCAACTTCCGTTACGAGGGTGCCCCGCGCGAGGACGCCCCGCACGGGGACGATGGTGCCGGTGCCGGTGCCGGTGCCGGTGCCGGTGCCGGTGCCGGGATCGAGATCGTGGACGCGGGCACCCTGCCCTTCGGCCTGCTCGCCGCCTACGACCGGCGGTTCTTCCCCGCACCGCGCGACGCGTTCCTGGCCGCCTGGACCGGGCTGCCCGGGCGGACGGCCCTGGCCGCCGTCCGGGACGGCCGGATCGAGGGCCTCGGCGTGATCCGCCCGTCCAGCGCCGCCGACCGGATCGGCCCACTGTACGCGGCCACCCCGGAGGTGGCGGCGGCCCTGCTGCGGAGACTGGCGCGGCACGCACCCGACGGGCTGGTGTCCGTGGACGCACCGGACGCGAACCCGGCGGCCGCCGCGGTGTTCGAGGGCCTCGGCCTGACTCCGGCCTTCGAGACCGCCCGCATGTACACCGGCCCGACCCCGGACCTGGCCCTGGCCGAGCTGTTCGGTGTGACCAGCCTCGAACTGGGCTGAAGGAACCGGGCAGTTGCGGGTCGATCGGGACCTGGACTGCGCGTGGCCCGATCGCCGTCGCGCCGTTCCGGGGGAACAGCACGTCGTATCTGCTGCGGCGATGGCGCATGGCGCCGCCGTGCTCAGTGTCCTGGGCCGGATCAACGACAGTGACGGCCTGGCCACCGCGGGCTGGGTGGTCTGGGGCCCTGTGAGCCGGACGGCGGTCGCACGGCGCCGCCCGGCCCACCTCATCGCGGGGTCAGAAGTCGAACAGCGTGCCGCTGGTGTTCCGCAGGCCGCACGGGTTGGCGAAGGTGTACGTGTAGCTGAGCCGGCGGCCCTGCCACACCCCGACGGCCGCCACCGTCATCGGGTTCCACTCCCTGGTACAGGCGGCGTCGGCGGCCGGAGCGGCGAGCGGGTCGAGCTGCGAGCCGTTCGCGCGTAATTCGCCGCACGCGGCGGCCGGGTTCGGGTGCGTCCCGCCGGGAGTCGGCGAGCAGACGAGCGTCACGGCGCGCAGCACGGTGCCCGCGTCGGCATTGGGCCCCGCCGTCACACTGAGCACCAGCGCGGACGGCGCGTACAGGCTCTCCGTACCGATCGGTGCGGCTCCGGCCGTACCCGGCCAGGCCAGTGCGGTGAGCGCGGTGAGCGCCATGGCGGCGGAACCGAGCCCGAGACCCTTTGCGATGGACCGCATTTCGAACACTCCCTTGGGTTGGTGTTTCGGATAGCGGACAGAGTCTTGCCGACCCGAGCCGGGAACGCCCGTTCGCACCCCCATTTCTCGTCACCGATCGTGTACGAATGACTGCAGACCGCAGCCGTGCGAGCGGGCTGACCTGTGCGGGAGCGGACCCCTGAATCGGCCGAACACCGACCGGGAGACCTCCCCGAAACATGCCGGGACCCCCGCTGTGATCTGCCTGTACGGCGCCCGGAACCCCCCGGGGGCAGGCCGGGCCCACCCCTGTCCGGCGGACAGCAGCGCGGTCGGGTCGGCGGGCGTACGCGGCCGGGTCGCCGAACCCTAGGCGGTGGGGCTCAGGCGCGGGGCGTACAGCTCCAGCAGGCGGGTGCGCGTCTGCTGGAGGCGCATCGCGAGGACGCGCCCGACCCAGTGCCCGATCGCGGACCCGAAGGTGGGATCGGCATCCATCAGCATCCGGACGGTCGCGGCGTCGAACTCGTACGCCCGCACCGGTGTCATCGCCTCCGCGCCGAGCTGCCACACGTACGGCGGGAACAGCCAGGACCACCCCACCAGCTCGCCCGGGCCGAGGTTCTCCACGGGCGCGGGGCGCCGGCCGGCCACGGGGACCTCCAGGGTCACCGTGCCGGAACGCACGATCCAGAAGGAATCCGCCCGCGTCCCCTCGTCGAAGATGCGCGCACCCTCCGGGAAATTGACCTCACGGGCCTGGGACATCAGCCGTCCACGGTGCTCGGTGGACAGGACGGCGGCGATCTTGATGGGGGAAGGTGTGCTCACGACGGCCTCCGATCACGACCCCCCACGACGCTCCTGCTCTCCCCAGTGTCGCCGACGCCCGCCATATCGCGGCCGGACCGGACCCGGTTTCTTCGCGCCCGGTGCGGGTGGCGGCCCCACCGCCCCGGGCAGGGCGCCTCAGGGAGTGTCTTCGGCGTTCGCCTCCAGACAGGCCAGCTCCATCGCGTCCAGGACCGCCTCGTGGCTGCGGCCGCTGAGCTCGGCGACATTCTCGATCTGGGCCGTCGCCCAGGCCGCCAGCGTCATCACCAGCACCCGGAGTCCGTCCGTGCCGTGCTCGGCCAGGACCGCGTCGGCGACGACCATGGCCTCCTCGGGGACCTGCTCGGGCGGTTCGAGGCCCGCGAGGCCGCGCAGCAGGACGAGGGTGCGGCGGGAGATCTCCGGCGTCATTCCCGCCAGCCGCATGTCTTCTTCGTCGTCCATCCGCCCCGCCCTCCGGTGCCGTGCCCGAATCACCTCAGGGCACGGTAGAGGGGCGCGGCCCCGCGCGGGGCCGTTTCTGCAGGGTGACAGTGCGTGATCGACTGCCGGACGGCCGGATCCGACCGGCCCGATCCGGACGCCGAACCGGCCCGGCCCGTACCCGACCGACCCGGTCCGGAGGCTGCCGTCCGCCGCCCGAAAACGTCCGTGCGTTCCCTTCCGCCGGAGGCAACCCGCCGGTAACCTGCCCGGCGGCAGCCGCCCGCCCGGACGGCCGGACCCCGGCAGGAGCAAGATGAAGAGCCTCTTACGCGCGGTACTGTGCGCCCTCCTGCTGGTGGCGGGCGCCCTGGCGGCGCCGACCGCCGCACCCGCCCACGCCGCCCCGCAGCCCGCGGCCGGTACGGCCGGCGGCGAGGCCTGGACAGCGCCGCTGTCCACCCGCGGCCGGTACATCGTCGACGCGCAGGGCAACCGCTTCCGCCTGCGCTCCGGGAACTGGGACGGGGCCCAGGGCTCCTGGAACGGCTCGGGCGACCGCAACGATCCCGCCACGCACCACAGCGGGCAGAACGCCCACGGCATCCCGATCGGCCTGGACCGGGTCTCCCTGACCACCCTGCTCGCCGACTTCCGGGCCCTGGGGCTCAACAGCATCCGGCTGCCCTTCTCCAACGAGATGCTGCGCGACACCACCCCCGTCCCGGACGCGGCCGTCGCCGCCAATCCCGCCCTTCGCGGACGCACGCCCCTGCAGGTCTACGACGCCGTGGTCGCCGCCCTCACCGACGCGGGCTTCGCCGTCATCCTCAACAACCACACCGTCACCACCCGCTGGTGCTGCGGCCTCGACGGCAACGAACGCTGGAACAGCGGCCGCTCCACCGCCCAGTGGGCCGACGACTGGGTCTTCCTCGCCCGCCGCTACCGGGACAACCCGCGCGTCGTCGGCGCCGACCTCTACAACGAGGTCCGCCGCGACTTCTTCGACGACCCCAACTGGGGCCTCGGCGACAACCACGACTGGCACGCCGCCGCCCAGGAGGCCGCCGACCGCATCCTCACCGAGGCCAACCCGAACCTGCTGATCGTCGTCGAGGGCATCAACTGGTTCGGCCTGCCCGTGGACGGCTTCCCGCACGGCCGCCCCACCCTCACCCCCGTACGCACCCTCTCCCACACCCTGGTCACCTCGAACAAACTGGTCTACTCGGCCCACTTCTACGGCTACACCGGCCCCCGGCACAGCGGCGCGACCGGCATGGGTGAGACCAGCGACCTCCGCTACCAGGACATGACCGCGGCCCAGCTCGAACAGACCCTCTACGACCAGGCATTCTTCGTGTCCGCGGAAACCGGCACGCACTTCACCGCCCCCGTCTGGATCAGCGAGTTCGGCATCGGGGCCGACGAGACCGGCGCCGCCCCGCGCACCTGGTTCGACCGCCTCACCGGCTATCTGACGCGCTCCGACGCCGACTTCGCGTACTGGCCCCTCGTCGGCTGGAGCACGAACGCCCAGGGCGCCCCGGGCGGCGACAGCTGGGCGGTCCTGCGCTACGACGCGACCGGCCGCCGCTCCGGCGTACTGGACCCGGGGGACTGGCGCACCGCCCGCTGGACCCCGCTCACCACCACCCCCGGCCGCACCGGGCCGGTCCCCGCGACCACCGCCTGGTACCAGCTGACCACGGACCACCGCGATCACAACGCCTCGCTGCGCACCCGCGCGGCCGGTGACTGGGACAGCGGGGCCCGCAAGGGGGTCTGCCCCGACGGCGCCCGCCTCACCGGACTCGGCCACACCGGCGGCCGCGGCCTGTGCACCACCTCCGACCTGCGCGCCCCGACGGGAGGGCACACCGTGGTCCGCGACGAGAGGTACGTCCCGGCGGGCGGCGACTGGGCCACCGGGTACACGAAGTTCCAGTGCCCGGGCGGCCAGTTCCTGATCGGCTACAGCCTGCGCGGCGAGCGGGTCTCGGCGGCGCTGTGCGCCCCGGCCCGTACGGCCCTTCCCGGAGGCGGCCGGACGCTGTGGTTCGACCGCGGCGACAACCGGCCGCCGGGCAGCCCAGGCGGTGACTTCGCCTCCGGGCACTACAAGGGTCAGTGCCTGCCCACCGAGTACGCGGCGGGCATCGCCTTCACCACCCGCGCCGCCACCCGGCCCTCCCCGGCCGCCTTGCTCTGCCGTCCGCTGCCCGTGCCGGACACTCCCTAGGGGGTGTCTTGCCCCCTAGCTACGGCGGCGGCCCGCGGCGGCGGCGAGCGCGACCAGGATCAGGACCGCCGCGACCAGGAAGGTGAACCGCATCCCGCCCGCCACCGCCCCGGGGGGCGCCGAGGCGAAGTCGGCCGTCCCCGACGCCCGCGCGAACACGGCGCCCATGACGGCCGCACCGGTGACGAGTCCGAGGTTGCGCGAGAGGCCCAGCATGCCGGAGACGACACCGCGCCGGTCCGGGCCGACGTCCGCCATGACGGCGGTGTTGTTGGCCGTCTGGAACACGGCGTAACCGGCGGTCACGACGGCGAGGGGGGTGACGTACCCGAGCACACCGAGCGCCGGCGTCCCGGCCAGGGTGAAGGAGCCGGCCGCCATCGCGAGGAGCCCGAGGAGGGTCATGCGCCGCGCCCCGAACCGGTCGGCGAGACGGCCCGCCGGCACCCCGGTCACCGCGGCGACCAGCGGCCCGACCGACAGGACGAGCCCGACCGGGGCCTCGTCGAGCCCGAGCGTTCGGGACAGGTAGAACGGCCCGACCACCAGCGTCGCCATCATCACCGTCGACACGAGCGCGCTCGCGGCCAGACCCGCACCGATCACCGGATCGCGCAACAGCGCCCGCTCGACCAGGGGCGCGGCCACCCTCGCCCCGACCCGCACGAAGAGGGCGGCCCCGCAGGCGGCGGCCAGCAGCAGTGCTGCGTTGAGCGAACCGAAGCGGCCGCGGCCGAGGGTCATGGCGAGCCCGTAGGCCGCGAGCGTCAGCGCGAGCAGCAGCGTGCCCACGTGGTCGAAGCGGGCCCGGTCCGCCCCGGCGGACCGGTGCCGGTCGGCGGGCAGATGACGGTGGGCGAGCAGGAACGCGACGATGCCCAGCGGGACGTTGACGAGGAAGAGCGCCCGCCAGCCGAACCCGGCGAGCAGGGCCCCGCCCAGCGACGGACCCAGAGCGGTGCCCACCGCGGACATCGTGCCGAGCAGCCCCATGGCGCTGCCCGTCCGCTCCTTCGGGACCGTCTCGCCGACGAAGGCCATGGTGAGGGCCATCATGACGGCGGCTCCGAGGCCCTGCGCCGCCCGGGCGCCGATCAGCAGCCAGAGCGTGGGCGCGGCGGCGCACAGCACCGAGGCCGCGGTGAACAGGGCGATCCCGGCCAGGAGCAGCCGCCTGCGGCCGACGATGTCACCGAGCCGTCCGGCGCCCACGACCAGGGTGGTGACGGCGAGGAGATATGCGAGGACGATCCACTGGACCTGCTGGAAGGAGGCGGAGAACACCTGCGCCAGCGTCGGCAGGCCGACGTGGGCGATGCCCGTGCCGAGCGCGGACAGCAGTACGCAGAGCGAGAGACCGGCGAGCGCCCACCGGACCGCGGCCGTCCGCCCGGCGGCCCCGCCCGCCGTCCCGCCCGGGCGGGAGGTGCGGCGCTGTCCGGGGCCGGTTCTGGAATCACTGTGTGGGCTCATGCCGGGAGGGTGGACCCGGCAGGGAGCGAGCGGCAAACCTTGTTGCCGTTTCCGGGACGGCCGAGTGGAATGGCCGCATGGACAAGCCATCGCCGCACCGGGCGGTCCTCGACGAGGTCGCCCCCCGGCTCAGACGGCTGCGCGCCCGGCGCGGCCTCACCCTGGCCGCGCTCTCCGAGACGACAGGCATCTCGAAGAGCACCCTCTCCCGGCTGGAGTCCGGGCAGCGCCGCCCCAGTCTGGAACTGCTGCTGCCGCTCGCGGCCGCCTACCAAGTACCCCTGGACGACCTGGTGGGCGCTCCGGAGGTGGGGGACCCCCGGGTACGGCTGACCCCCCGCACCCTGCCGAACGGCGGCACGGCCGTACCCCTGACCCGGGGCCCCGGCCCCCTCCAGGCCTTCAAGATGCTCATCCCCGACCGGGGCGGCGAGCCGGACCCGCGCACGCACGAGGGCTACGAGTGGCTGTACGTGCTGGAGGGCCGGCTGCGCCTCGTCCTCGCCGAGCACGACCTGGTCCTCGGCCCCGGCGAGGCCGCCGAGTTCGACACCCGGCTGCCCCACTGGTTCACCAGTGCCGACGGGCGGCCCGTGGAGATCCTCAGCCTCTTCGGGAGACAGGGGGAGCGCATGCACGTCCGCGCCAAGCCCCGGGAGTGACGGCGGAACACCTGTGGGGGCCGTGGGCCCGGCGCGATTTCGCATCCGATGTGTCAAGTGGGATGAATCAAGCCGCAGATCGCTCTAGGGTGCGCCCGTAGGCACGGTTGTGGACTGCTGTTCGGCGGTTTTCGGCCATGACTCGCCCGGCCGCACCCTACGGCCGTACCGCACACCGAACTGGGGGATTCATGCGTAGATCCCGAGGGCTGGCGGCCGCGCTCGCCCTGTCCCTGGCCGGAACCGGCGCGGGGGTGGGCCTCGGCCTCGTCCCGCAGGCGGCGGCGCTCACCCCGCCCGTCGCGTTCACCGCCGACGCGCTGTCCACCTGGCAGCCCAACGGCGTCGTCTGGGCGCTCGCCGAGGCCGGCGGGCAGGTCTTCGCCGGCGGCACCTTCTCCACCGTGCGCCCGCCCGCCGGAGGCTCCGGAAGCGAGCAGTCGGCCGTGAACTTCGTGGCGCTCGACGCCGCGACCGGTGCCCCGACGTCCTGCAAACTGTCCTTCACCGTCGCCTCGGGGACCGCCACGGTCCGCGCGCTCGCCCTCTCACCGGACAAGACGACCCTCTACGCAGGCGGCTACTTCGGCGCCGTCAACGGCACGGCCGTCTCCAGCCTGGCCGCCGTCGACGTGGCGAGCTGCACCGTGAAGCAGGGCTTCCGCCCGGCCTTCGCGGCCACCGTCCGCGCCCTCGCCGTCACCGGCGACACCGTCTACGCGGGCGGCGACTTCCTCAGCGTCGCCGGCCAGCCGCGCCAGCGCTTCGCCGCGGTCGGCGCGACCGACGGCGCCCTGAAGCCCTTCACCGCCGACGCCGACGAGCCCGGGCGTGCCGTCGAGGTCACCCCGGACGGCAGCAAGGTGGTCCTCGGCGGCGACTTCTTCACCGTCAACGGGGCGAACACGCACGCACTGGCCGTCGTCGATGCGACCAGCGGCGCGCTCACCAAGTCGTACGCCGGATTCATCGAGACGAACTCCGTCGTCAAGGACATCGCGACCGACGCGACCGGCTTCTACACCGCCAACGAGGGCACGGGCGGCGGCGTCTTCGACGGCCGGATCGCGCTCAACCTCGGCGACTTCGGCCAGCGGTGGCGCGACACCTGCCTGGGCGCCACCCAGGCCGTGCTGCCGCACCAGGACGTCCTCTACAGCGCCTCGCACGCGCACGACTGCTCCAGTGTCGGGGAGTTCCCCGACGGCCAGCGCCACCACCTGCTCGCCCAGCCCACCAGCGGCACCGGCAAGCTGGGCTGGGCCCCCGACACCAACGACGGCATCGGCGAGGGCATCGGGCCGCGCGTGATGACGGTCGGGTCCAAGGGCGGCGTCCAGTACCTGTGGGTCGGCGGCGAGTTCACCACCGTCAACGGCGCGGCGCAGCAGAGCCTGACGCGCTTCGCCTCCACCGGGGACACCGGCGCGCCCACCGTGCCCGTGGTCAGCGCGGTCAGCTTCCGGCCCGGCGAGGTCCAGGTGCGCTGGCGCACCAGCCTCGACCTCGACGACAGCGCCCTGACCTACCGGATCCACCGGAACGGCGCGGCCACCCCGATCGCGACGGTCACCGCCGACTCGCTGTTCTTCAAGCGGCCGCAGGCCTCCTGGACCGACACCACCGCCGCAGCCGGCCAGTCGTACACCTACCGGGTGACGGCCACCGACGCGGCCGGCAACACCAGCGCCCTGTCCGCGACGGCGAGCGTGACCGTCCCGACCGGCGTGGACGGCTACCCGAACCAGGTCCGTGCCGACGGGGCCCAGCAGTACTGGCGCTACGACGAATCGGCCCTTCCCTTCGTCGCCGATTCCTCGGCCGGCGGCAACCGGAGCGGTGTGCACCTGAACGCCCCCGCCCTGCGGCAGACGCCCGGCGCGGTCTCCGGCGCGAGTACGGCGATCGGTTTCAACGGCACGGACACCCAGGTGTACGGGGACACGCGACAGACGGTCGGCAGCACCTACACCATCGAGACCTGGTTCAGGACGGACACCACCCGGGGCGGCAAGCTCTTCGGCTTCGGGAACAACCAGGCACGCGGCAGCAATCAGTACGACAAGCACATCTACATGACCAATGACGGACGGCTGGTCTACGGCGTCTACACCGGGGCCACCCGCACCATCACCACCCCGGGCGCCTACAACGACAACCAGTGGCACCACGTCGTCGCGACCCAGGGCCCCGGCGGGATGACCCTCTACGTGGACGGCGCCCAGAAGGGCACCCTGGCCGTCACCACGCACGAGAACTTCTCGGGCTACTGGCACGCGGGCGGCGACAGCCTCGGCGGCTGGCCCAACCGTCCCACGAGCGAGTACTGGGCGGGCCGGCTCGACGAGACCGCCGTCTACCCGACCGTCCTCGGCGCGGCGCAGGTTCAGAACCACTACGCCCTCGCCACCGCCCCGGCCGACTCGGTGGTCCAGGTGACCGCCGCGGAGGACACCTACGCCAATGCGGGGGCGCCCGCCACCAACTACGGCACCTCGGGATCGCTCGCGGTGCGCGGCACCTCGTTCTACGCGAGCTACCTGCGCTTCGACCTGCCCGCCGCGCCCGCGGGCACGGTGCTGAAATCGGCCGTGCTCGGCGTGAAGACGAGCACGATGAGCGGCGCCGGCACGACGGACACGGTCTCCGTCCTCCCGGTCACCGGGTCGTGGAGCGAGGGCGGGACGACGTACAACAACCGCCCCGCACCGGGTGGTCCGGCGCTCGGCTCCTTCGCCGGGATCCCGGACGGTTCGGCGGTGCACACCACCGGGCTGACCACCGCGAGCATCGCGGCGGCGCTCGGCGGCAGCTACGGCCTGGCGCTCACCAGCACCGGAACGGACGCCCTGTGGCTGTGGTCCTCCGAGGCGCAGGCCAATGAAGGGACACCGCAGCTGACGCTCACCTTCGGCGCACCGTGACCTGACGGCCCCGTGAAGAAGGGGGCGCGGGACAGGCCGACGGCTGTCCCGCGCCCCCTTTCGGCTCAGCGGCGCGCGTCCACCACCGCGAGGAGTTTGCCGCTGGTCGGGCTGCGGTCCAGCGACGCGCCGTCCACCGCCTCGACCACCAGCTCCAGCAGCCGCTCCGACACCGCCGAGCACAGCTCCGGGTAACCGGCCAGGAAGACCTCCCTCAGCCGCTCCGGATCCGTCGCCGCGGCCCGTTCCACCCGTACGGTCAGCCGCTCGCGCGCATCGGCGGAGTCGAGCCGGACCTGCAGCTCGCCGCGGTGGCCGCCGCGTTCCCCGGCCAGGTCCAGGAAACGGCGGTGGCTCAGGGAGTACGTCGCCACCCGCATCACGTCGCCGGTGCGCCCCCGCAGCTCGAAGCGGGGCGCGTGCCGCCCGCACGGGCAGCGGCCCGGGACCTCCCGGCCGAGGTCGCCGATCACGTACCGGCCCAGGTGCTGGCCGCGCCGGGCGTGCGTGGTGAAGACCAGCCGGCCCGTCTCGCCCGGGGCCACCGGACGGTCCTCGGCCAGGTCCACGATCTCCATCGTGTGCAGATCGGCGTGCAGGTGGTGGACGCCGCCGGAGCTCTCGGTGCACTGGTAGCCCAGCGGGCCGAGGTCGGTGCTGCCGTAGGTGATCGAGCGGACTACCTCGATGCCGAAGGTGTCCTTCAGGGTGCGCTGCTGCTCCTCGGTGAAGTGCTCGCCGCCGTAGAAGACCTTGCGCAGGCCCCCGTAGGCGCGCAGCGCGTCCGCCTCCGCGTGCAGCAGCTGCCACAGGTAGGAGGGCATGCCGAAGAGGGTGTCGGCCCCGTGGTCGACGATGGCCCGGGCCGTCGCCGCGTGGTCCGGCCCCGCGGCAAGCGGCAGCTGCACCCCGCCGAGCCGTTCCAGCACGGAGAAGAAGCTGATGAAGCTGCCGTACATGGCGCCGCAGTAGAAGAGGTTGGCGGTCCGGTCCGTGGCCGGGTCGTAGCCCGCGGCCAGCAGGCCGCGGGCGGCGGCGTGCATCTGCGTGTCGTAGTCGTCGTAGCTGAACACCGACAGCGCCGGCGCGCCGGTACTGCCGCCGCTGTGGAAGTACAGCTCGGCATCGGCCCGCGTCAGCCGGCGGGCCGGCTCCTGCACGTCCTCCTTGCCGAGCAGCGGGCCCGCGGGAAGCGGCAGCACCACGGGCCGTACCAGGTCGTCCAGGCAGGCGGTGGTGGCGAAGGCGGCCGGATCGGCCTGGACCGCGACGCGGCGGCTGTAGCGCTGCAGGGCGTAGACGCCGTCGTGCGGCTCACCCGCGTAGCTCTCCAGCATCGCGCCGACCGGCGTGACCCGGGTGACGCCGGCGGCCAGGGCGGTGCGGGACAGCTCGGCGATGTCCGCCCGGCTGCCCGCGAGGCCCGCCGTCTGCAGATAGCGGCGCATCGGCCGCAGGGTGGCGACCAGCCGCTTGCGGGGCAGCGGCTTGACCCACACGCTGCGGTGCAGCGGCGAGGCGGTCAGCGGGGACCGGGTGTCGGCCATGACCCGCCACGAGCCGTCGGCAGCGGCGAACACCCGGGTCAGGCCCAGGTGCTCCTCCAGCCGGGCCACCAGCTCGGTGGTGGTCAGCTCGGCCTCCTCCGCCGGGTCCGGCCCGCCCGCCGGTACGCCTGCCACGGCCGGCGGCCGGGCCGCGAGGACCGCGGCGAAGCGCTCGGCGAAACCGAACACCTCGTCCTCGTCCTCGGTGTCGAGATAGACCACCTGGGGGCTGGAGCACGCCTCCTGCTCGTACAGGCAGACGTCGTCCGCCAGCGCGTCGAGCGTGCCGGCGTCCGACCAGGCGTCGGCCGTCAGGTACGCGAAGGAGATCCGGTGCCCCCACTCCACCAGCCGGCAACCCGCGGGCACATGGGCCGCGACTCCCTCGACGGCGGCCTCCCCGCCCCATACGGCGACGGCGTCCGCGGGCGCGCACATCAGCCGCAGCCACTCCTGCCGGGAGGAGGGGAAGCGCAGGACGACGATCCGGGCGGCCAGGGCGCCACTGGGGTCCAGGGCGGCGAGCTCGGCCATCAGGTGCTGGGTCAGGAGCGTGTCGGCGCTGCTGGTCCTGAGGACGTTGACGTTCCCGGCGAGCAGGCCCTCGACGATGCTCAGCGGTGCGACCGTCGCGGCATTGCCCGGCGCGATGTGGGCGACCAGGCCGACGGGCGCCCAGGCCTCGTAGACCGTCTCGCGCGGATCCGCCCGGTTCAGCCGGCCGGGAGCCGCACTGCCGAGTTCCCGGCGCAGCTTGCGGGTGAGCTCCCGCCGGCCGAGGAGGCCGCCGAGCTCGGCCAGGACCGCCGGGTCCTCGCCCTCGGGCAGGTGGGCGGCGAGCCGGGCGTGTACGGGGTGGCCGGGGTCGCACAGGGCGGTGGCGAGGGCGTCGCACGCGGCCAGGACGGTCTCGGTCTCCAGGCCCTCCGCGAGCGCGGCCCCGACGGCCGCCGGCAGGCCGGCGAGCCGGCGGCCCGCCTCCTCGTCGTCGATGAACTCGCCCTGCCAGTAGTGGTGGTGCACGCTCACGGTCACGCCATTCCCTTCATCAGTTCGGCTGCGGCCACCGCGCAGCTGCGGTTGCGGCTCACTCCGGCACGGCCGTGGACGGTGAACCATGGGGTCGCGAGCTCGCACCCGCAGGCGTCGCCCGGCCGGAGGGAGGCGAGGTCGCCCATGACCACGCTCTGCGCCGGCACCGAGGTGATGTACGGCGACACGAGGTGCAGGTAGCCCGGCTCGCCGTACGGCAGCGGTTCGAGGGTGCGCGTGGAGCGGATCGTCACCCGGGACCAGACGGGGGCGTGCAGCCGGTGGTGATCGCACTCGATGTACGGGATGCAGTGCTCGACCGACCCGAAGGTGTCGCGGATCCGCTCACCCGGAATGCCGAGCTGCTCGGTGACGCGGGAGTACAGCTCCTCCTTGCCGATGCGCCGGTCGGCGTGCCCCTTCCAGCCGCCGCCGAGGACGACGAGGGAGCCCTCGGGCAGGCGCAGCGGGGGCAGCCCCATTGCCCGCATCCGCTGCAGGGTGAAGAAGAGGAAGGCCGGGAAGCCGAGGATGCGGACCGGGGCGTCCTCCTGCTCGAAGCGGCGCAGCGCGGCGATGCAGCCGAAGGGGTCGAACTCGTGCTCGCCGCCGGTGTTGCGCAGCGCGTACGCGACGCTGCGCGCGGGGGCGAAGTCGCACAGGTAGTTGTCGGTGAAGGCGGTCCCCAGGTTCAGCGAGGGGGCCGGCTCGTAGCTGTAGAGGAGGTAGTTGACCTCCTGGTCGGGGGTGATCCAGCCGTTGCGCTCGAAGATCCGGGCGACCATGCGCTGGGCGGAGCGGATGGTCCAGTGGTCGAAGAACATCTGCGACTTCTGGCCGGTGGTCCCGGAGGAGGTCAGGTGCAGCTCGACGTCCTCGCGGGGGACGGAGAGCACCTCGTGCCGCTTGAAGAAGTTCGCGTGGACGAGAGGCGTGCGGTAGGGCTCGGCCGGGGGAGTGGCCTCGTACAGGGAGCGGAAGAACGGGGAGCGCTCGGCGTGCCAGGCGTTGGTCTCCGCCATGGCCGCGGCGAACAGGGCGTCCTGCTCGGGCCCGAAGGCGTACGGGTCGGTCAGGTCGCACAGCTCCTGTACGTGCGGCAGCAGGGCCGGGTCGGGTACGGAGACCGGCGCGAGATGGGGGTTCATGGGGTCCATGGGGCTCATGAGGCAACCTCGGATGATGTGGGCAGGTGTGCCGACGCCCAGGCCGACACGTAGCAGTCCAGGTACGGCTGGAGGGGTGGTTCGACGGCGACGCCGCGGAAGTCGATGCGCTCGCCGGAACGGGACAGGACGGCGTAGTCGTGGAAGCCGTCGACGTCCGCGCGCATCGCCGGGTAGAGGGCCCCGGCGACGAACCCCTGGGCGAGGAAGGCCGAGAGGGCCTCGTGGTGTGCGAGCGGCACCAGGGCTTCGACGTAGCCGGCGCCCGCGCGGGCCAGGGCCCGGGTGACGGGTTCGAGGTGGGCGGCCGCGGCGGCCGGGTCGGGGTGGGCCGTCAGCAGGGAGGCGTACCCGCCGACGCGGTTGAGGTAGGCGTAGACCTCGAACCGGCCGTCTTCTGGGGTGAGCAGCACGTTCGGGGTGTGCAGCGGGTAGAACCAGCCCCCGGCGCCCGGGAACCGCTCGCGGAAGCGGCGGCGGACGAAGGCCGGTGCCTCGATCACCTCCAGCCGTTCGGCCGCAGCTCCCGGCGCGGGGACCGGGAGCGGGCCGGTGGCGGCCCGGACCCCGGGGTAGCCGATGCCGAGCGCGGATTCGGCCGTGCGCAGCAACGGCAGCAGCGGGGCGGGTACTTCGGTGACGGGGATCCGGCGGTCGAGCACACCGGCGGCGTGACGCGCGTAGAGCGCGAGGCTCTCGCGGCTGCTGAGATCCACCGCGTTGGGCAGGATGCCCAGCGGGCGGAAGCCGTTGCGGGCCACGACGCGCTGCGGACCGGCACTGACGGTGCGTACGGTCGCGTACACCGAGTCCAGGCGGCCCGTGTCCAGCATCCCGGCGCACAGGGCTTCGGTGAGGGCGGAGGCCAGGCCCGCCGAGCGGTGCTCGGGGTGCACGGCGATGCCCTCCAGGCGGCCGGTGCGGCTGCCCGCCTCGCCGTGGATGGCGGCGGACGCGGTCAGCGCCCCGGTGCCGGCGCAGCGGGTGACGAGCCACAGGGAGTGCGGGTCCGCGATGAGCCGGGCCATCTCGGCCGGGTCGGTGCCGAGGGCCACGGGGTAGTGCGGCCCGTAGACGGCGTAGTAGAGCTGGCGCAGTTCGGCGATGTCCGCGCGGACGGCCGGGGTGATCACGGGGCTCATCGCTCGCCTCCGGCGGGTTCCGCGACGGTCGGGTCGGGCGTACGGGACCCGAGCAGGGCCAGCGCACAGGCCGCCGGGAGCAGCCCGATGCCCTGCACCAGGCAGAGCGTCTGCGGGGAGAGGAAATCACCGGCGGAGCCGAACACCAGGGACGCCACCGGCAGGGAGGCGCCCAGGACGGCCTGCATCACGGCGAAGAAGCCGGGCTTGTCCGCCGCCGGCACCAGCCGCTGGAACAGGGCGACGAAACGGACGCTGACGGCCCCGGCACACCATCCGGCCACGGCCAGGCAGCCCGCGACGACCGCGCGGTGCGCGAACAGCCCGGGCAGCGCCAGAGCGAGGGCCATCAGGCCCAGGCACCAGGCACCGGCGACCGTGGGCCGCCCCGGCAGACGGGTGCCGGTGAAGGCGCCGACGAGCGCTCCGGTGCCCAGGGCGGCCTCCAGCAGGGCCACGGTGCCGCCTCCGCCGGAGAGGACCGAGCGGGTGTAGAGGGGGATGACGACGAACACGGCGGCGGTGAACAGGTTCGCCGCGGTGAAGCAGATCAGGATCCGCCGTACGGAGGGCAGTTCGGCCAGGATGCGGCGGAGCGGGCGCGGCCGGGGCGGGGCCGCGGCGCCGTCCGCGTCACCCGGTGCGACGGTCCGGAAACGGGCGCTCGCGACGAGCACGGCGGCGCCGAGGTAGGCGGCCGCGCAGCCGGCGGCCAGCCCGGACACGCCCGCCCGGTCGACGGTCAGGGCGCCGAGCAGCGCGCCCGCGAGGCCGGCCAGGGACTGGGTGGACAGCTCGAAGCCGGTGGCCGTCTCGATGTCGGCGTCGTCGACGAGTTCGGGTACCGAGGTGGTCAGGCAGGGGTCGAAGAACGCCTGGCAGGTCGCCAGGGCGAGGGCGGCGCCGTACACGCCGGCGAGCGGCGGGCCGTCGCCGTGGGCCCACAGCGCGAGGGCGCCCGCGGCGGCCCCGGCCAGCCCGGCGGCGGTCCGCAGCACGCTGCGGTGGGCGAACCGGGAGATGGTCCCGGCCACGACGGGCGCCAGCGCCACGGCGGGCACCGTGCAGGCCGCGAGGAACAGCCCGGAGGCCAGCCCGGGGGCCTCGGGCACGGCGTGGGCGACGATCCACCAGGCCACACCGACCTGGAACATGCGCACGGCGGCCTGGGTGAGGATCTGGCCGAGCCACACGGCGCCGAAGGCGCGGTTGCGCAGGACCAGCGGACGGCGCCGGGCAACGGCCCGTTCAGGGGTGCCGGCCCCGGCTCCGGTCCCGGTCCCGGCCCCGGTCCCGGCGTTCGTCCCGGGTGTGGCCTCGGGTGGGGCGGTCATGCGGTCGGCCTCTCGTCGAGGACCCGGACGAGCTTGCCCGAGCGCGGGTTGACGGCGAGGTCGCGGTGACGTGCCCACTCCACGGACAGCGGGTGCACGAACCCGGCACGCACGCTGTCCGGATACAGCGGCCGTACGGACTCCAGTTCCGCGACGACCGCGTCGGCCAGCGACGCACGGCCGTCCGCGACCCGGCCGCCGGCCTCGTCGCCGGGGGCCGTCGCCAGCCGCAGGACGAGTCCGTCGCGGCCGTCCCAGCGGCGGACGACGAGCTGCATGCCGACCACGCGGCCCGCGGTGTCCGCCGCGGCCACGGCGTCCTGGGCGTCCTGCGTGTAGAGGGAGACGGGGCCCACGCGCACGCCCTCGTCGGCGCGCCCGAGGATCCTGAAGTGGCCTGGCCCGGTTCCGGTCCACTCGGCCCGGTCGCCGGCCGGGTAGCGGATGATCGGCATCAGGCGGCGGAAGAGGCTGGTGACGACGACCCGTCCGGGCCGCCCCGGTTCGGTGATGGGTTCGTCGGTGGAGTCGTCGAGGATCTCGACGACCCCGTACGGGGTGAAGGCCCGGTGCACCCGGGCGTCGGAGCCGGGCACCGGGCGGCCGAGCAGGCCGGCGTCGACGCTGGCGTATCCGACGGAACGGACCTCGGCGCCGGGGAACGCGGAGGCCAGCAGCCGCCGTTGGTCGTCGAAGAGGGCCTCGCCGCCGAACAGGAGCAGCTCCACCGAATCGAGCCGGACACCGCAGGAGACGACCTGTTCGGCGAGCCGGCACAGGGTGGTGGGCGTGCCCGCCAGTACCTGGGCGGCGAGATCGCGCAGCGTGGGGATCGTCGACTCCAGCGGCGCGCCGCCGCCGATGGGCAGGCGGACGTTGTCCACGGGTGCGTGGGCGAGCGAGTCGAGGACGAAGAGGAAGCTGGCGTACAGCTCCCCGGCGTAGAAGAGGTCGGCGACGCGGTGACCCGGGCGCAGACCCGTGTCCACGAGCCCCTGGCCGAAGGCGGTGACGAACGTGCGCCACTCGTCGCGGGTGTAGACGGAGAACTTGGGGGACCCGGTGGTGCCGCCGGTCTTGTAGACCGTGGCCTCGCTGAGCGGGCCGGTCAGTACACGGCTGTCGTGAAGGGCGTTGGCCGCCCAGAAGTCCTGCTGGTCGACCACCGGCAGGTCGGTGAGGCGGTCGACGTGCGGCGGCAGGGACGCGTAGAGGTCGCGGTAGTAGGGCGAATTGTGGCGGGCGAAACGTATGAGGTCCGAGAGCTGCTGGGCGGACATGAGCCTTTGCCTGGGTGACGGGAACGGGGACGGGAGTCACGGCGGGGCGCGGCGAGAACGGGAACTCGCCTGCGGGATCGAGCCGGTGTCAACGGGGGACCCCCCGGCGCCCCCGCCTCCCTCACTGCACGCCGAAAGCTGACGTGCAGTCATGATGATGAAACATCAGTCCACTAATCACCAAATTGGCCGAGTATTTCCGGCCAGTGCGATCAAATTCAACAGTTTTTGCGGTCCGGAAGATTCCGCTCGTTGCGGCGCAGGGCGTCACGCAGCCGGGTGGCCTGGGTCACCGTGCGCGACTTGCCGCCCCGGGCCGCGGTGGCGGCGAGCGCGGCCGGTTCGGGCGCCGCAGCCCCGCACTGCTCCACGCACTCGGCCGCCGTCGCCAGCAGGTCCCCGGCGCCGCGGGGATCCGCCGTTCCCGTGAGCAGGGCGGGCAGCGCGGCCGCCAGCACGGCCCAGGAAGTCGCGTACGCGCCCGTCGCGGCCAGGGTGCGCATCGAATCGGCGAGCCGGGTGGGCTTGACCGTGCCCAGGGCGATCAGCTCGGCCAGGTCGGCGCCGAGGCGTACGGCATCCAGCTCCCCCTGGGCGGCGAGGGTGAGGAGTGCGTCCACGGCCCTCAGTCGGTCCTCGGGGTGCCGGGCGCCGAGTCCGGTGGCGACCGCCAGGTGCAGGGCCGGGCCGGCCGGTCCACCGGCCGCGGCGAGCAGGGGCAGCGCGGCGGCCCCCTCGCGTGCCTCGTGGACGGCGCAGGCCGTGACCACCGGGAGGCACCAGGCGGCCAGGGTCTCCCGGTCCTCGGGCAGGACCGCGAGCAGCGAAGCGTCGTCGCGGCTGTCCCAGCAGCGGTCGGCCGCCTTGCGGGCCCCCGCCAGCTCGTGGAAGGCGTCCGGGAAGCCGCGCAGTACCGTCGTACGGTCACCGGTGTCCATCACGAGCCGCTCGGGGGTGCCGCCTCCGTACGGGTGCGTCACCGCCGGCGCGGTACGGCGGGTGACGGCCACGGGCTGTCCGGCATCGCCGAGCCAGGCGGCCAGCCGGTCGCCCGCGGGCGTGCCGAGGGCGGCGGCCTCGGGGGCGACGGAGCCGTCGCGGCGGACCCGCAGCAGGGCCTGGGCGAAGTCCGCGGGCGCGGGCTCCGCACCGAGACGGCCGTACTCGACCAGGCGTGCGACCAGCACACGGGGATCCAGCGAGCCGGTCTCCACGGTGGGCGTGGCGAGCAGGAAGGGCAGCGGCCGGGACGTGATGCACCGCGCGGCCTCCGTCACGCGCGCATGGACGGCGGAGCCGATCGCGGTGTGGTGACAGTCGCTGCGCCAGGACACCAGCGCCGGCTGCGGTGTGCCGGTCGGCAGCGCGTCCAGGACGCAGGCGGCCACGTGCTCGAGACCGGGCAACTCGTGCGTGTAGTAGCGGAACTGCTCGGGATCGAGCCACCAGCGGTCCGCCAGCGCGGGACGCAGCGCCCAGGCGAGGGCCGCGCGGTCCCGGTACGCGTGCCGCACCAGCCCGTCCAGGGCGCGCTCGAACTCCTCGACGGTGGCGGCGCGCGAGTTGACGACCGCCGCGACGAGCTCCACGGTCTCGGCGACCGTCTCCGGGGCGGGGGTGAGCGGAGCCGGGAGCGGGAGCGGCGGCAGGATCTCCCGGTAGGGGCCGGACTCCCCGGCGGGGGCGGCGTCCGGTCCGAGGAGTTCGACCGCCCGGGCCCGGTGCACCGGACTCAACAACTGGGCCCGGTCGGCGAGTTCGGCGCGCAGGCCGGGATCGTCGGTGAGGTGGGCGGCGACCAGCTTGAGCGCCCGCTCCTGGATGTCGGTGTCCGCGTGCCCGAATGCCTCGGCGATCTCCGGCAGCAGCTCGGGGGCGGCGGCCGGGTTGCGGCCGAGCTCCTTGCCGACCAGGACGAGTTGCGAGCGGACCAGCTTCTTCTCGGGGCGGAAGAGGACGGCGGCCGACATCTCGGCGACCTGGCGGGGGGTCAGGTGACCCGCCGCGGCGAGCCGGGCGAGGGTCTGCTGGGCGCTCCCGGCAACGGCGGACGGGGCGTCGGCGGCCAGCGCGATCCAGTCGGCCGCCCGCTCCCGCTCCTCCTCGGCCGTCGGGCCGAGGGCCGCCAGGATCTCCTGGTAGGGCCTCAGCTGGGCGGGCTTGCCACCGCGCAGCAGCCTCGCGGTGCACCCGTCGAGCAGGACGGCACGGTCCAGGCGACCCTCGTCGGCCAGGGCGGCCAGCGCGGTCGGCCAGTTGCGGGGGTCGTCCGATTCCCAGCGCCAGGTGAAGGCACGGACCGGTTCGGCCGTCTCGAAGAGCCGCGGGACGAGGGTGGTGAGGTGGGGGTCGCCGCGCAGGGCGGCCACGAGAGCGGAACGGGACGCCCCCATGGCCGTCGCCCAGCCCTCGACGCAGCCGTCGGTGGTGGGCATCGGACAGCCGGCGAGCCCGACGAGCTCCCTGATCAGCGGGTAGTCCTGCTGGGCCGTGGCGGGCCGGGCGGCCAGCCGGTGGGCGAGGTCCCCGAGCCACTTCGGATCCCGTCCGGCCAGGACGTCGAGCAGCACGGCGGTGGGCGGCTGCGGTCTCCAGCGGCGCAGATCGGAGGCGCCGATCCAGGCGGCCGCGGCCGCCGCCCCCGTATTGCAGACGGCTCCGGCGACCACGAGGGCCGGGCTCGACAGGTTCCCGTCCTGCCAGCGCTCCCACCGCGAGGAACGCAGCTCGCCGCGCAGCTCCTTCAGCCCGGCGAGCAGCGCACGGCGCCGTGCGGGTTCCAGCGGCTTGAGGAGACCCGGCAGTTCGGCGGTGCGGCCCGCCCGTACCGCTGCGAGGACGTCCTCGGTCACCCTGTCGGCGGCGTTGTCGGTGGCGTTCATCGTGCGGCTCCGGAAGAGACGGGGGAGACAGAAGGGGTGGCAGAGGCGGTGGCAGCGGCGGCCCGCAGGGCCATCCGCGTCGCGAGCGCGTGCTTGCAGGGGCCGCGGCGGCCCCGGTAGTCGGCCCACCACTGGCAGGTGCAGCTGAGCGCCCCACCCGACTCGCGGACCTGGTAGCGGCGTTCGCCGGAGGCCACCACGGCGGTACCGGAACCGTCCAGGGCGACCGCACCGGCCTCCAGCAGGGCGCGGGCGGCGACCAGCCGCGGGTTGTGACGCTCGGCGCGGCGGGCGTCGTAGGGGAGTTCGCGGTGGAACCAGGCGGCTTCGGCGATGTCGTAGCCGACCCGGCCGGCCGTTCCGAGACGGGTCAGCGCGGCCCGGACGCGGTCCACCGGAAGCCCCGACTGGTCGGCGAGATCGGCCGGATCGATGCGCGGCTCCCAGGCGAGCAGTACGGAGATCAGCTCGGCGTCCGCGGCCGCCGCGTCGGTGGCCAGGGCCTCCAGGACGCCGCCCTCGCCGGAGAACCCGCGGTCGGCCTCGGGGGAGAGGGTGAGCGTGAGCCGCATCCCGGGCAGTGTCACTTCCCAGGCGGAGGCGGTGGGGCCGGTCCCGTCCGGCACGGGACCGTACACCCGCAGGCCCGTGGCGTGCCGCAGCACCCGCTGGAGGGCGGCGAGGCGTTCGGGGCCGGGCAGGCAGACCGCGCCGGGCACCGGCCGGGTGGTGGGGCGCAGCGTACGACCGGTGGGAACCACCCACAGGGCGCCGCTCGCGGCCCCGCCGGCCGCCGCGGTACGGGGCAGGGAGCGGAGGAAGCGCGCCGCCTCGGCCGCGGTCAGTTCGGCCCGCAGGTCGAAGCCGGTGGTGACGGCCTGGGACTCGGCGAAACCGCGCAGCCAGCGCTCCGGCAGCGGAACCTTCTTCTCCACGACCGGCCCGTCGAGGGTCGTCACCGCCATCTCGTCGGGGCCGACGCGCAGGTGCAGCGGGTCGTCACCGCTCAGCCGGGACAACGCCTCGCGCAGCGGGTTGTTGACGTCCACGTTCGTGGTGCCGTGCCCGGTGTCGGCGCCGCGCAGACCGTCCGGCAGTACGTCGAGCCGGGCGTACACCCCGCAGCACCCGGAGAAGGACTCGAAGCGCAGCCGGTCGCCGTTGCCCGTGACGACCGGGTCGAGCGAGGCGCGCAGGGTGCGCCGGTAGTAGCGGGCCGCGGCCACGTCCGCGACGGCGAGCAGCGCCCGCGCGGCCGCCTGGGGCGCGCTCAGGAACCCGGCGAAGAACTGGGGGTGAGGATCGGCACCGGCCGGGGTCAGACCCCCTGCCGTCTCCAGGTCGAGGGCCTGCCCCGCCGCGGCGGCGGTCAGGGAGGAAGGGCGTGCGTAGGCGAAGGTATGTGCGGTCCGCGTCATGTCCGAGACGCTAGACGGACCCACTGACAAAGCCCGTTGCCCGCCGGCGGAAGGGCAGGAGGGCCCCGCTCCCGCCGGAGGGCTGCCGACTCCCCGGTCCCGGGTCCCTCAACGGGACGGTCCTCAACCCAGGTCGTAGGTGAAGGTGTACGCGACGGAGGTGTCGCCGTGGCGGTACGTGAAGCCTCCGGTGCCCGTCAGCCCGGCGAGGTCCCCGGTGCCGGAGCCGGCGACCACCTCGAAGCGGCAGACGGTGCCGCCGGCGTCGAAACTTCCCCGCTCCTCCAGGACGAAGCTGCCCTTGAGCCCGTCGACGCTGCCGGTGACCAGCTCCATGCCGCTGTAGGAACCGAGGTTCTCCCCGGTGTAGGCGATCGTGTAGTCGCAGGCCGTTCCGGCGGCCTCGATCCCGCCGGTGAAGGTGTTGTTGACATGGGCGTGGGCCAGCCGCGGGACGGCGGGGACGGCATCCGTGGCAGCCGTGGCATCCACGGCATCCGCTGTATCCACGGCCTCCGTCGCGTCGCCGGCCGGGCGCTCCTCCCAGTTGGCGAAGGTGAAGCGGCCACCGGTCTCTACGGGCGTGGGCATGATGGTCCTCTCGGCCGGCCGGACGGTCGATCCGCCCGGTGTGTCCCCAGGCTGGCAGCCGTACCTGACACCTCCTGTCAGGTACGGGAGACAATCACGTCATGCGTGCCGACCGGCTCCTCTCCCTGCTCCTGCTGCTGCAGAACCGCGGCCGGATGACCGCCCCCCAACTCGCCGCCGAGCTGGAGGTGTCGGTCCGTACGATCCACCGCGACATCGAAGCCCTCGGCGCCTCCGGTGTCCCCGTGCTCGCCGACCGCGGCCCGGCCGGCGGGTACCGACTGGCCGAGGGCTACCGCACCCGCCTCACCGGCCTCACCGACGCCCAGGCCGGCTCCCTCTTCCTGGCCGGGGCCCCCGGCCCCGCACAGGAGCTCGGACTCGGCGCCGACCTGGCCGCCGCGCAGCTGAAACTCCAGGCGGCGCTCCCGGCCGCCCTCTCCGAACGGGCCCGGAGGATCCAGGACCGCTTCCACCTCGACGCGCCCGCCTGGTTCCGGGAGGCCGACCCCGTCCCCCACCTCGCACGGATCGCCGAGGCCGTCTGGGACCAGCGCGTCCTGCGCACCCATTACCGCCGCTGGCGCGGCGAGGTACGGCGCGATCTGCACCCCCTCGGCCTCGTCCTCAAGGGCGGCATCTGGTACCTGGTCGCCGATGTCGAGGGGGCCGCACGCACCTACCGGGTCTCCCGGTTCCTGGCGGTGGACACCGCGGCGGAGCACTTCGAACGCCCCGCCGGATTCGAACTCGCCGCGTACTGGCAGGAGTCCACCCGGCGCCTGGACGCCGCACTCCACCAGCAGACGGCCGAACTGCGGCTGTCCCCGCGCGGTCAGCAGCTGCTGCCGATGCAGTTCGGAGCGGCGGGCACCCGGGCGCTGGCCGACGCCGGACCGGCCGACGCGGACGGCTGGGTCCGGCTGCGCCTCGACGTCGAGTCCCCGGCCGTCGCGGTCGGCGACCTGCTCCGCCTGGGCACCGAGGCCGAGGTGCTCGGCCCGCCCGAACTGCGCCGGGCCCTCGCCGAGGTGGTGACCGCACTGGCCGAACGCTACGCGTGACGCGTGGGAGCGGCCCGCGGCGAGGCGCCGCGGCGTTTCGCCACGGTGCGGACAGCGAACACTGAGTGACGCTATGTTGCACACGCGCAGGCACCATCAGCGACGAAAGGTCCACTGCCATGGCTCGGCTCAACCTCGTCCAACTGGGCCTCACTGCCGCCCAGAACATCCAGACCGCCGACGAAGTCCGTCGTGACCCGGCCGTCGTCAAGGCTGCCAAGCAGTTCGCGGAGGACAGCGCCCGGGCCTTCCGCTCCGGTAGTGCGCTGGCACGTGAGGCCCAGTTCTCCTGGCGCCGGCACAGCCCGGCGACCAGAGGGACCGGAACCGATGAGTGAGTTCAGCGCCGAGGCGATGGGCCTCGTGATCCGCGAGCACCACCAGGCCCGCAACGCCTCGATGACCCAGGAAGAGCGCGAGCCCGACCGGGCCATCGACGAGACGCTGCGGTACGCGGACAGGGACCATCAAGTCGATCGTCTGAGTCCCGAAGTCGCTGCCCCGCACACCGGTGGGCCGGGGTCGGACGGCGGCTGCGGCAACGCCCGATGAGGCAACTCCCGGAACGGGACCCGCTACGCGCCCCGGGGCCCGGCCGGGGGCTCGACCTCCAGGAAGCGGCGCCGGCGGGGGCCCCGGTACAGCAGGCACACCCAGCCCAGCCGCTCCAGTACGGCCGCGCAGGCCGTCAGCCGTTCCTGTTCCTCGCCCGCCGCGCCGCCGCCCGCCGGGCCGACCCAGGTCACCTCCACCCGGCCGGGCTCGGCTCCGGCCGCCACGCGGTAGCCCGTCCGCGTGCGCCGCCCCTCCGCGTCCAGGGCCGACGGCGCGATCCCCGCCGCCTCCAGTACGAGGGCCACCGCGCGCGGCAGCTGCCGTACCTCCCACGGCGCGGGAACCTCCGCGCCCGCCGGGCCGCCCAGCATCCGGCGGATCTGCAGCAGCCCCTCGTACGCCGTGCGCAGCTCGCCCTCCCGCCGCTCCGACGGCTCGGCCGGACCGTCACCGGTCGCCGGCTCGAAGCCCTGCCCCGGTACCGTCATCACACCCCACCACCCACGCGTCTGAGTACCTCACGCCCAACGGCCTGAGTATCCGCCCCGATTCCCCGGAGCGCGGCCGCTGGTCGAATGGGGGCATGACTTCAGACGCCCCGATCAGCGCGCCGGCCCGCCCGCGCATCCAGCACGTGACCACCGCGGGCTCGGCCCTGGCCGTGGCCCTGGTCCCGCTGGTCGTCGGCGTCCTGTTCGCCAAGGCGATGGCCGCCGACCCGATGACCCCGGTCAACGCCCTGATCGCGGGCGGCGGCCAGCGGGCGGTGCTGCCGCGGGGCGAGTGGAAGCGGCGCGGGCACAGCACCGTGCGCAGGCTGCGCACGGCCCGGCGCACCACGGCCCGGCGGTGCGCCCGTGCCTGCGGACGCCGCCCCTGAGGAGCTGAGGACTTCCCCGCGGGGCTTCAGGACGTGGCAGCCAGCGACTCCGGGGGCGCCTGAGCCGGCTCCAGGGGTTGCAGAGGTTCCAGGGGTTCCAGGGGTTCCTGGAGTTCGGTGACCCACTGGTCCGGGTCCTGCGGGCAGGCCAGCGTCAGCTCGCGCGCGTACCCGGCCCGGCCGTGCCCGTGCGCGTCGATCCAGCGCGCCAGGGCCTGCGCCGTCGGCAGGACGCCGTCCATCGAGCCCCGGTGCACGACGGTCGCGGCCCGTTCCACCGCGGGGAGCGTGACGATCCGTACCTCGCCCCCGAGGTCCGCGGCGCGCACCGCGGCCGCCACCGGCAGCCCGGCGTGGACGAGGACCGCCGGTGCGGACTCCGGGTCGGGCGCGTCCTCGTAGTAGGCGGTGCCGGGACCGGTCGGGACGACCCCGGCCTCCTCCAGACGGCGGCACAGTTCGTCGTAGAGCGGTCCGATGACCGGGCCGATGTCCTGCGGTTCATAACTCGCGGCCGTGCCGGTCAGCTCGGCGAGCCGGACGGCCGGCAGGCTCTTCACGACGATGTCGTCGGCAGGCATGCCTCCCTCGTTCTCGATGGTCCGCAGCCTCGCCTCGACCTGCACCAGCCGGGCCGCCGCGGCGGCCACGGCGGTCTCCAGCTCCGCCTGCCGCAGCCGCAGCATGCCGCGCAGCTCCTCCACGCCCACCTGCTCGTCGAGGATCGTCCCCACCTGGTCGAGGCTGAAGCCGAGTTCCTTGAGCGCGATGACACGGTTGAGGCGGGCGAGCTGCCCGGCCTCGTAGAAGCGGTAGCCGGTGAACAGGTCGACGCGCGCCGGGCGCAGCAGTCCGAGGGCGTCGTAGTGACGCAGCATGCGGACCGACACCCGGCCGTGCTTGGCGAAGTCTCCGATGGTGAACATGACGCGCTCCACTGCGAGGTCCGGGCCGGGGGACGGGCCAAGCATCGCACCGGGTACGGACGCCGTGGTCAGCGCCCGTACTGCCGCACGCACAGGTCGACGATCGACGGCGGTACCGTGCCCTCCGCGGCCGCGCACAGCTGGTCCATGCGGGGCGGCGGGGCCTGCCGCCGGTGCGGGTGGGCGGTCGCCGATCCGGGCAGCCGTTTGCGCCGGGGCGGTGGCGCCGCCTTGGCCGGGGCCCGCCCGCGCGACGGCTCCGGTTCGGGGGCGGACCTGGGGGCCGACTTCGGTCCCGTTTCCGGTTCGGGGGCCGGGCCCGGAGCCGGGGTGGCGGCCTCGGGCAGCGTCCCCAGGGGCAGGGCCAGGGGCGTCGGGACCTCGGGCGCTTCGGCGGGCGGTACGGACCCCCGTACGGGGTCCGGAGCCGGAGCCTGCGGTCCGACGGAGACACAGCCGGCGCTCGCGAGGAGCGCGACGAGGGAGAGGGGCAGGGCCCGGCGTAACTGCATCCGACCACCTTGCCGTACGGCGGGCCCGGCCCGGCGCTCCTCTCACGCGTGCGGGTGACCCGGGCCGGGCCGGAACGGCCGGAGCGCGCGGAGAACGGCCATGGTCTGCGGGAACGACCCGGGCCTGTGGGAAGGACCGGGGCCTGTGGGAAATTGGAACGGCAGTACGGGCGAAGGGGGAGGCGCGACCCCCGGCTCCCCGTGCCGTGGTGTCCTGCCCGTCGATCGCCCGTACGGAGAAACGATCCATGACCTCAGCTGCCGCGCCCGGCAACCACCCCGCACCGCCCCCCGAGTCCGGTCCGCCCGGAGGTCCGGGGCCCGAGGCCCGGCCGGGGACCGGGTCCGCACCGGGGGCAGGGTCCCCGCCGGGAAGCGGCGCCGCCCCGTGGAAGGGCTGGGCGGCCGTGTGCGCGGTCTCCCTCGGCATCTTCTGCCTGATCACCTCCGAGCTGCTCCCCGTCGGCCTGCTCACCCCCGTCGGGGCCGACCTCGGCGTGTCCGACGGGACCGCCGGCCTGATGGTCACGGCGCCCGGGCTGGTCGCCGCGTTCTGCGCACCGCTGGTCACGGTCGGGGCCGGCCGGCTCGACCGACGGCTCGTGCTGTGCGTGCTGATCGCCCTGATGGTCGCCGCCAACCTCGCCGCGGCCGTCGCCCCGGACTTCACCGTCGTACTGGCGGCCCGGCTGCTCGTCGGAGTCAGCGTCGGCGGCTTCTGGGCCATGGCCGGCGGCCTCGCCGTACGCCTCGTGCCCGAGCGCCACGTCGGCCGGGCCACCGCGCTCGTCTTCGGCGGTGTCCCCACCGCCTCCGTGCTCGGCGTCCCGGCCGGGACCCTGCTCGGCGAACTCGGGGGCTGGCGCGCCGCCTTCGCAGCGGTCGGCGCCCTCGGCCTGGTCACGCTGACCGCCCTGCTCCTGCTGCTGCCCCCGCTGCCGCCGACCCGGCACGTCGCCTTCCCCGAACTCCCCGTCCTGCTCCGCGAGAACCGTGCCGTCCGGGCCGGAGTCATCGTCACCTTCCTCGTGGTGACCGGGCAGTTCGCCGCCTACACGTTCGTCCGGCCGATCCTGCAGGACGTCTCCGGCATCGACACCCGGTACATCAGCACCCTGCTGCTCGGCTACGGCGTCGCGGGGGTCGTGGGCAACTTCCTGGCCGGGGCGCGCGACCCTTACCGGACCCTGCTCGTGGTCAGCTCCTCCCTCACCGTGATCCTCGCGCTGATCGCCGTCCTTCCGGGACCGGTCGCCGGGACCACGCTGCTGCTGGCCTGGGGACTCGTGTACGGAGGGGTCTCGGTCAGCGTGCAGGGCTGGATGATCAAGGCGGCCCCGGACGCACCCGAGGCGGCTTCCTCGCTGATGGTCGCCATGTTCAACCTCGCCATCGCGGCGGGCGCGCTGGGGGGCGGCCTCGCGGTCGACGGCCTCTCCGTACCCGCCGCCCCGCTCGGCGCAGCCGCCCTGATGCTCGCGGCCGCCGGCACCGTCCGGGTGACGGCGATCCGCCGCACCCCCGGCACCCCCGCCACCCCCGGCTGACCGGCGGGGCGCGGCGGGGGTGAGGCGGGAGCGCCCGTGCCCGACAGATCGGATTGATGGGGTGAACCGGACGCCCGGCTTGACCCGGCACCCACTGGAGGGCAAGAGTGCGCCGATCGAGGACCACTGCTTGAGCCGCACCCCGGAGATACGCCAGATGTCCATATCCGTTCGCTCGTCGATCGACCCCGCCGCACTCGGCGGCTCTCCGGCACACGGCACGCCCGGCACGCCCGCCCCCGGCGCCGGTGCGGCCCCGGCTCCCGCCGCCCGGCGGCGCAGAGCCTGACCGACCGGGAGGGGGCCGGCACCGCACCGCCGCGCCGGCCCCCGTCCCAGCCGGGAGACCACCATGTCCCAGGACCCTGATGAGAGCGGGATCGTCCCCGACGACCACCTGCTCGTACGCCCGTACGTCGCCTCCTCGGCCCCGCCGCCCGGGTCGACGGCGCCCGCCTGGCCGCAGACCGGCCCCCTCGCCTTCCCCGGTCCCGCGCACGGACCGCACCCCGGTGTTCCCGCTCCCACAGCAGCTCCCGCAGCCGCTCCCGCAGCCACCTCCACGTCCGCTCCCACCGCCGTCCGGGACGACGCCGCACGCGGAGGCCGCAGCCCGCTTCCGACCGCCGTGCTCAGCCTGCTGGCGCTCGGCGCGGTGGGCACCCTGGTGCTCCTGCTGAGCGGCCCCGACACGCAGCCGCCCCGGGCCGGGGCGCCCGCCGAGCTGTCCGTCCCGGTGCTCCCGGCGCGCAGCCCGGACTCCGACTCCGACGACCCCGGGCCGACCGCCTCCGTACGGTCCGGCGCGCCCTCGTCGTCACCGTCCCCCTCGGCCGAGCCGGATGCGACCACGAGCCGGAGCCCGAAACCGTCGTCCTCGCCGGGCGCTTCGGCCTCTGGTACGCCCGGCTCCTCCGGAACGCTGCGGATGGGGGACAGCGGCCCCGAGGTGCGCGCGCTGCAGGAGCTGCTCCACGGGCAGGGGTTCACATACGTCTCCGTCACGGGTGTCTACGACAGCCAGACCAAGCGGGGCGTCGGCCAGCTGCAGCGCGACCGGTCCATCAAGGGCGACCCGCCGGGCGTCTACGGCCCGGCCACCCGGGCGGCGATGGGCTGACCCCACCGCCGCGGGGCCGGGAACAGCGGCCGCCGGTGACGACCGTGACCTGACGAGGTGCCACGGTGGCCTCCCGCGTGAACGCGGAACGCGGAACACGGGAATGCCCCTGCCCGGGGTGCGGGGGAGGGGCGGCAGGCTAACACCGCGATAATCGCTGGACCAGCGGAAATGGCGGCAAGCAGAGTGGTCGTCACCGACGCGCCGAACGACCGGGCGTCGGCCGTGTCCCCGAGGAATGCCGGAGCCGCCCCATGTCGACCTTGCGAGTCACCGCCGAAGAGCTGACCGTCCACGAGCACCCGAACGCCGACGCGCTGGAACTCGCGCAGGTGGGCCTGTACCGGGCCGTGATCGCCAAGGGTGCCTACCGCACCGGCGAGTTCGCGATCTACATCCCCGAACAGGCGGTGCTCCCGGCCGATCTGATCGAGGAGCTCGGACTCACCGGGCGGCTCGCGGGCGGCTCCTCCGACCGGGTCAAGGCGGTCCGGCTGCGCGGGGAACTCTCGCAGGGTCTGGTGTGCGGGCCGCGTGCGCTCGCCGATGTGGACCTGGCCCGGGCGGCCAAGGAGGAAACGGACTTCGCGGAGCTGCTGGGCATCACGAAATGGGCCCCGCCCATACCCACGACCATGAGCGGCGAGGTCGAAGCCGCCGCCGACCTGATGCCGTGGGTGGACATCGAGAACCTCCAGCGCTACCCGCACATCTTCGAGCCGGGCGAACCGGTCGTCCTCACCGAGAAACTGCACGGCACCGCCTGCCTGTTCACGTACGTGGTCGACGGCGAGCGGTCCATCGTCTCCTCCAAGGGGTTCGGCTCGAAGGGGCTGGCGCTCAAGGAGGACGAGCGCAACCTCTACTGGCGGGCCGTACGCGGCCACGGCGTACCGGGCGTCGCGGCGGCCCTGGCCGAACGTCTCGGCGCGACCCGGGTCGGGATCTTCGGCGAGGTGTACGGCGCGGGAGTCCAGGACCTCTCCTACGGGACCGACGTGCGCACCGCCGACGCGCCGCCCGGATTCGCCGCCTTCGACGTGTCCGCCGAGATCGACGGGCAGGTGCGCTGGCTGGACCCGACGGCCGTCCTGACGGACGGTGAGCTTCCGCTGGTGCCACGGCTGTACGAGGGTCCCTACGACCTCGGCACCGTGCTGGAGCTGGCGAGCGGCCGCGAGACCGTCTCCGGGAAGGCCGTTCACCTGCGCGAGGGCGTCGTCATCCGGCCGTCGGCGGAGCGGTACAGCCCGGTCGTGGGCGGCCGCGCCATCGCCAAGGCGGTCAGCCCGGCGTACCTGACCCGCAAGGGCGGCACCGAGTACGAGTGACCGGTGCGGGCCGGTCCCGGCCGGTCCGGGCCGGCCAGTGGCTGCTCCGCACCGACCGGCCCCCTCGGTGCCACGCCACGCCGCGCCGCGCCCGCCCCGCCTCGTGGGGCGGGCGCTTCGTGCATGGTGGGATGGGCCGGGGGCGGGTTCCACCAGCACACGGAGAGGTCGGGTACATGTCCCAGTCGGGCCGGAGCAGCCAGGAAACCATGCGGGCAATGGCGTACGAGACGTACGGCGGGACGGAGGTGCTCTCCGAGACCCGGCTGCCGATGCCCAAGGTCGGACCCGGCGAAGTCCTCGTCAGGGTCAAGTGCGCCGGCGTCAACCCCGTCGACTGGAAGATCATGTCGGGCGGGCTCGACGCCCTGATGGACGTCGTGTATCCGGTGGTCCCCGGCTGGGACGTGTCCGGCACCGTCGAGCGGGTCGGCATCGACACCCCCGAATACACCGAGGGCGACGAGGTCATCGCGTACGCCCGCAAGGACTACGTGCACGGCGGGACGTTCGCCGAATTCGTCACCGTGCCCGTACGCGCCCTGGCGCACAAGCCCACCTCGCTCGACTGGGCCGAGGCCGCCGGACTCCCGCTCGCCGGGCTCACCGCCTACCAGCTGCTCACCCGCCTCGGCACCGGCAAGGACGACACCGTCCTCATCCACGGCGCGGCGGGCGGTGTCGGCTCCTTCGGCGTGCAGATCGCCCGCGCCCTGGGCGCCCGGGTCATCGGTACCGCTTCCCCGCGCAACCACGACCGGGTGCGTGAACTGGGCGGCGAACCCATCGAGTACGGGGACGGACTCGCCGATCGCGTGCGCGCACTCGTACCCGACGGCCCCACGGTCGTCGCGGACTTCGTCGGCGGGGTCGGCGCCGTCACCCGGGAGGTGCTGCACGACGACGGGCGGCACGCCTCCATCGCCGACCCCAGTGTGCTCGGGGCGGGCGGCGAGTGGATGTGGGTCCGCCCGGTCGGCAGCGATCTGGCCGAACTGGGCCGGCTCGCCGACAGCGGACAGCTGAAGGTGCCGGTCGCCAGGACCTTCCCGCTGGGCGAGCTCGCCGCCGCCTTCGAGCTGAGCCAGGGCCAGCACACGGCAGGGAAGATCATCATCGAGATCTGACGCGTCACGCCAGGTCCGGCACCTCTCCGCAGGCCGCCCAGGAGACCTCGACCCCCGGCAGGCCCGACCGCCAGGGGCCGGCCAGGGCGGCCAGGCGTGCCGCGTCCGGCGGGGTGGCGCCGAGGCCGATCGCGTAGCGGGCCAGGGCCGGGCCGGACTCGAAGGGACGGGGCCAGGCGTGCGCGTCCGCGACGCCCGACTCCTCCAGCGCGCCGAGCAGGGCCCGCATCCGCCCGCGCACCCGGCCCAGCGTCTCCTCGAACTCCCCCTCGGAGGCGGACCGTACGGTCACCACGGCCCAGGCGGCGTGCCGGCGGTGCAGCGGAGGCGGTCCCGGTTCCCACCCGCCGTCCCCGTCTCCGTTCCCATCCCCGGCCTTGCTCCTGCTTCCGTCCCCGGACTCCAACAGCTCCCAGGCCGCGTACAGCTCCTGGACCAGCAGGTCGCGCAGGCCCGGCCCCACCTGGGCCGTGCAACTGCGCACCGGCTCCGACGGAGTGAGCACCGTGACCGGATCCGGTCCACCCGCCGGGCCCGGGGCCGCCGACGACAGGGACACCGGCTCCCGCCAGTCCCAGGCGGCCCACCTGCCGAAGAACTCGCGCAGCAGGGCATCGGGCGGCAGCGCTCCGGCCTCCTCGACCGTGCGCGCCGCGAGCACCGCCCAGGCCAGCCCGGGCAGTCCGCCGAACGGCGCCGCGTCCAGCCCACGGGCCCGCGCCCACGCCTTCACCTGCCGCGCCAGCCCGGCGAACGCGGCATGCTCCGCGCCCACCCGTTCCCCCACGGCATCGGCGTCGCTGACCGCGCTCAGCGCGATCGCGGAGGCCTCGCCCAGCTCGGCCCGCCGTGCCACCGCGTGCGCCGGATCCAGCCCGTCGGTCGCCACCGCCACCAGATCCACCGACAGCGCACCGACGCGGAACCGCAGCCCCGGCACCCGGGCCCCCGTCACCTCGCGCAGCCGCACCGCCCCGGGCAGCGCCGCCGCCACCCGGTCCCGTACGAGAGCGGCATCGGCCCGGCCGGGCAGCGCCGCCACCAGGTCCAGGTCGGCCTCGGGCAGGGCGCAGCCCATGCGACGGGACCCGGCCAGGTGCACCTGCGCGCCGCCCAGAGCCGCCCTGACGCGTGCGACGACCGACTCGGCCGCCTCCTCCTGCGCTGCGGGGGCGGGGGCGGCGGTGGGCCGGTCCGCCCGCTCCGGCTCCCAGCGCACCGTGCCCGTGCCCAGCTCCACCGTCGCCCGGACCCGCATCGGCCCGTCCCCGCGCCGCGAGAGCACGGCCAGTTCACCGACGTGCGCGGCGACCGGGCCGCCGAGCCGCGCCGCGAAGGCCGCGACCGCCCGCTGCGGATCCCGGCTGCGCCCCAGGGTCAGATGCGGGGTGTAGCCGTGCTGTTCGGCCGTACGCCCCCGGCAGCCCGGGAAGCGCTCCGTCAGGGCGCGCCGGAGCTCCTGCCACGGAGCCTCACCGGCCGCCGCCGCGTCCAGCCAGACGGTGGCGTCCTCGCGGTGCCCGAAGCTGTGCACCCCCTCCAGCCGGGCGGGGAACGGCCCGGTCGCGGCGGCCGCCTCCGCCAGCAGCGGCAGCGCCTCGGCGAAGGAGGACTCGGGCACGAAGCCGAAGAGCAGGTTCACGTGCGCGGGCCAGCGCCCGGCCTGCGGGTCGTGCTCCCGGCGCAGCTCCTGCACCGCCTCCGGCAGGTGCGGCGGCAGCCACGCCACCGCCGTCCGGGCCGTCGCCGGTACGTCGAGCCGCCCGGGCCCGCCGTCCCGCGCGCCGAGCTCCACCGTCGCCTCGACCCCGAAGTGGTCGGAGATGAACAGGCCTTCCGGGGCCGGAGAGTCGCCGCGCAGCGCCGCCCGGGTCACCCGCGCCGCCCCGGACCGCAGCAGGATCCGGTCCAGCCGGGACGCCCGCCCCGACAGCGAGCCCACCGCGGCCAGTGGATTGGCCGCCGGATCGAAGGTCGGCGTATCGTCCGCCGCCCCGTGCACCTCGCTCCAGGCGTCCCGCATGCCGAGCGCGGCCGCGGGCCCCTCGGCGCCGTGGCGGCCGTCGTTGAAGTCGCCCAGCAGGGCCACCCCGGCTTCGATACCGCCGAGGCCCTCCGCGAGCCGGGCCAGTTCGGCATCGCGCCGGCCGGCCCCGTTCTCGGAGTGATCGCTGGTCAGGTGGGTGGCGGCGACGACCAGCGGGCCGGCGGCGGTGCCCACCGTCACGGCGGTGACCGCCTTGTGCGGGCGCAGCAGGTGCATCCCCGCCTCGCGCACCGGCAGCCGGCTGAGCACCAGCAGCCCGCACTCGACGACGTCCCGGCCGCCCGGATCCGTGCCGAGGGTGTACCCGGCCCGCACCCACGGCGCCGCCAGCAGCATGCGGAGCAGCTCCGGTTCGACCTCCTGGAGCGCGATGACATCGGCATCGGCGGCCTCGAGATCGGCCAGCAGCAGCGGCCTGCGCCGGGCGGTGGCGATGCGCGGGGCGTCGTACCGGTCCCACAGGGTGTTCCAGGTCAGCAGTCGCACCGCGGTGGTGGCGGCCGCGGTCGCGCCCCGGCCCCCGCCCGCGGTCGCGCCCCGGACGCCGCCCGCCGGGGATTCAGCGGGCCGCCAGGCGCCGCCGTCCGCCGGGTCCCACGCGTGCGGGGTCCGTGCGGTGAAGAACGGGGCCCGCAGCAGCCGCGGATCGCGGACCCGGCCCGCCGCGGTGTCATCGATCCGGTCCACGCCGGTGCTCCGGTCCCACACCAGCTCGCCGTCGGCCTCGACGAACAGCACCCGGTGCCAGGGGATGTCCCCGCCGGGCACGAAGGAGGGCAGCGGGACGCGCTTGGGCGCGGCCCCGCGCTGGAGCAGTCCGAGCACGAACCGCGCCGGATCGAACCGGGAGTCCCAGCGGACCTGGTGGTAGAGCTCCTCGCTGGTACGCATCAGTACTGTCCCCGTCCCGTGTCCGCGCGACCGGCCGCGAGGCCCCCCGCCGTGTCCTCGACGTGCCCGGCCGCACCGACGTACCACGTACGGTGCGCCTGACCGGCGTACGGCGGGCTGAACCGGTGCACCTGCGAGGTCAGCACCTGTGAGGGCACCGGATGCGGGCGCACGGTGTTGCGCCGCACCAGCTCCGCCTCCTCCACCAGCACCACGGCGTGGGTGACCAGCGCGTCGCGGCGCCGTGCGACCGATCCGGCCAGCCCGCGCTGCTGGTCGGTCAGCGAGGTGGCGTCCCACACGACCGTCCCGCCCCGGGCCAGGGCCGCGTCGAGGCGGTCCAGCCCCTCGCTCAACACCTCGGCGTTGCCCCGCTGGTCCGCCCGGGAACCCCGGGCCGTGCGCAGCTCGTCAAGACTGATGTACGCGTCCACGCCGGGCAGTTCGCGGCCGAAGGTGCTCTTCCCGCTGCCCGAGGGCCCGCAGAGCTGCACCAGCCGGGGAAACGTTCCCTCACGCCACTGCCAGGTCGCCGCCACCGCCTCCTCCACCGCGGACCCGGAGATCCTGCCGTGCCCGAACGCGCTCCGGGCCTGCGCCCAGCAGCGGTCGGCGGCGTCCGCGTCCAGCCCGGCGAGGGACTCCCGCAGCCCGGTGCGCAAGGACGCCAGCGGATCGGCGCCGAGCAGCCCCGCCTCCTCGGCGCACAGCGCGGACCACTCCACGCACTCCCGCGCCTCCGTCCCCTCGGCCAGCGCCCCGGCGAGCGCGTGCAGCACCCCGAGATCCGCCGCCGCGGCCATCCGGACCAGCCCGGCCCGCCGGTCCGCGTCCGGGAACGGCCGCTGCAGGTACGGGTACAGCCCCACCAGGTCGGCGACCCGCCGCGCGAGCCCCATCCCGGCCGGGCCGGCCGCGAGCCGCGACGCGATCCGGGCCCGCGGCTCGTGGCGGAGCACGGCGGCCAGGACGCCGGCCAGCCGGTCCTCCCCGGTCCGCCCCGCCCCGTCGATCCGGGCGGTGACTTCGGCCACCTCGTCCGCGTCGGCGCAGTCGGCGGAGCCGTGCGCGTCCGTCCCGACGGCGGCGGACAGCCCCGCCACATCGGCCTCGGCCCCTGCGCGCACCGCCCACAACGGGGCCGTCGGGCCGAGCCCGTTCGGCACGACCTGCGCGAACATCCAGTGCGTACTCGTCTGCACATGGCCGCCGCGCACCCATTTGGCCACGCACCGACCGAACTCCTCGCGGGTGAAGCCGTCCGCCGTGCGGACGACGTACCCCTCCTGCCGCGTCGTGTCGAGCCTCAGCTTGCGCAGGGCCCGTTCGTCGAAGGTGCCGCGCCACAGCACGCGCGGGGTGGGCACCCCCAGTCCCCGCAGGAACCGTACGGTCCGGTCCCAGTCCAGGCAGTGCTCCCCGTCCCACACCGAGAACCCGTAGAACCAGCTGTCCAGATCCTCGTACGGGATCGAGTGCCGGGCGTACAGGTTCTCCCCGCACACCCGCCAGCCGGCCGGGATCCCGGCGCCGATCCGGCCCTGGAGGCCCTTCACCCACGCCCGCGAGGGGTGGTGCGCCGAGTCGAGCGACCGCGCGTGCAGGCCGTCCGCGTACAGCGTGGTGTTCTCCCCGTCGAGCTTCTCCGTGACCACGACCTCGCGCCCGGCCAGCCCGGCGGGCCCGACGGCCCGGAGATCGTCGGCCGCGACCCCGGGGGACCAGGGCACATGCGGCGTACGGGGATAGTGGACGCGCATGATCCGCTCCTGCTCGACGTCGGGGGTGCCCGGTCACTCTAGGTAGCACGACCCGGGTGCATCCACCCAATAACGTCCCCCCGGACGCTCAGTGGGCGACGGTGAACCGCCTGCCCGCGTGCGCGTCGCGCTCGATCTCGTCGACCAGGGCGACGGCGAAGTCCTCCGTCGAGATCCGGCTCCGGCCGTCGTCGTCGACCACCAGCCCGTCGAGCCCCAGCCGGTACGTGCCCGTGCGCTCGCCCGGCCCGATGTGCGCGGCCGGGCTCAGGCAGGTCCAGCGCACCTCCTCCACCGGCACGGTCCGCAGGAAGTCCAGGGCGTCCCCGTGGGCGTGCATCAGGGCCAGGACGGGAGCCGGAACACCGGCCTGGTCCCAGACCAGCGGGCCGCCGGGGGTCCGCAGCGAACCGGCTCCGCCGACGATGACCACCCGCGGCGCGGGAGCGTCCGTACCGAGCGACCGCACCCCGCCGATCAGCGACCTCGCGGCGGTCACGAGGGCACCGGGATCCCCGGGGTCGGGCCGGAAGGCGCTGACCACCACGTCGTGCCCGGCCGCAGCTCCGGCCACCGACACCGGATCGAGGACGTCGCCGAGCACCACCGCCGCGCCCCCGCTCCCGTAGTCCGGCAGCCTCGCCGGATCGCGGACGACCGCCGTGACCTCGTGGCCGCGCCGGAGTGCTTCGTGCAGCACCCGTGTTCCGATGCTGCCGGTCGCGCCGAAGAGGGCGATCTTCGCCATGGCGACTCCCTGGGGATGGAAGCTGGACGGGGCTCCGGTCGGGCCCCGCCCGGCCCATCCAAGCGAACCCGCACGCCGCCCCCGGGCAGCCGGGCCGGGGCCAGTCGGATGATCCCGGGGGCCGGGACGGGGACGGGGCCGGGACGGGGACGGGGACGGCAGGCCGCGCCCCGTTCGCCGTCAGCCGCGGACCGGTACCGCGGCGGCCAGCTGACCGGCCGCCGCGAAGTGCAGCCGCTCCAGCCGGGCCGCGTACGGCCAGCCGGCCGCCCGGTAGAAGCACAGGTCGCTCGGGATCGGCACGGCCCGCAGGTCGGCGGCGTGCGTCCCGTCCGGCAGTTCCGTGGCCGCCGCGAGCAGGGGGTCCGCCGAGCCCGCCCATTCGCGGACCGGGGCGGGCCGCGGCCAGGGCTCCCCGGTGTTGGGGAACAGCCACCGGGTGTCCCGGGCCATCCGCGCGGCGAAGTCGGGCCCCGCCGCGGCCCGCCGGGCCAGCCGGGCGAAGGTCAGCAGCAGGTCCGGCAGGGACTCGGCCAGCAGGGCCAACTCCGGGTACTCCCGCAGCTTCTCCCCGTCCCCGGGCACGGATACGACGTACCCCCACCGTCCGGTCGCCGGGTCGATGCGGATCTGCGCGAGGGCGTGGGCACGCCCGTGGCCGATCCGGGCCAGCGGCCAGTACGAACCGTCGCCGCCCAGCATGCGGTGCAGTTCGGGCTCGACCGCGTGCTCGGGCGCCCCGGGCAGCAGCCGCAGTGCCGGCAGTCCCGCGATCGCCACCCCGCCGATCTCCCGGAGCACGGCCCGGACCTCCTCCGGGACCGGCACCGCCCAGCCGTCCATGACGGAGTCGGCGCAGCCCGCGTCGAGTGCGACGAGGCCGGGGTGGAGGGCGGCCAGTTCGCGCAGTTCGGCCACCGCGCACCGGGCGGCGTTCGCCGGGACGCTGTGGCGGCGCACCGCCCGGCCGAGGAAGTCCCCGCTGACCACGCTGCGCAGCAGCAGGGCCCGGCCGTCACCGGCGATCCGGAACTGGACCTCGCTGCTCCCGGTGTCGGCCGTGTTGTGGAAGGTGGAGAAGTACGGTTCCCAGTCCACGGCGCACGGATAGCCGGGCAGGCCGCGCAGGTCGACGAGATCGGTGAGCGGGTCGCCGCGGCCGACGAGCGCGGCGAGTTCGGGGTCGGCGGCCCCGTCCGCCCCGGCCCCCTCGGCCAGTTCGACGGTGGGGGTGGCCGGGACGGAGAACCTTCCCCTGGGCCGCTCCGCCACCCCGTCGGCGAGCCGCTCGGCGAACCCGGCGAGCCAGGCGGCGAAGTCCGGTGCCTCGACGGTGACATCCGGGTCGGCGCCCCAGGGATTGACGGCCACGACCGGCCCCCAGCCGGCCGCCCCGACCCCGACCCCGACGATGAGCGATCCCTCGCCGAAGTCCGTTTCCCCCAGGGTCCAGCAGCCGTCCTCGAACACCTCCCGGCCGCGCGGCCCGAAACGGTACTCGTGGTCCTCGGTCTCCAGGCCGCCGATCTCCCGCAGGACACGGCGGACCTCCTCCGGCACCGCGACGGTCCAGCCGTCCAACTCGGCGTCCGTGAAGCCCTCGAACAGTTCCAGCTCGTCCGGCCGCTCCTGCGCCAGCTCCTTCAGCGCCCGCACGGCTTCCGCCGCCTGCGGCCCCGCGTCGTACATGTCCGTGGCTCCCCGTGTCGTCCGCTCTGCGGCTCAGAGACTATCCCCGGAGACCGGCGGGACATGACGCCGGTGAACGCAACCTCCAGGAGACCTCCAGGAGGGCCCCGGCGCCCCGGACCCTCAGCGGCAGAGGGCGACGATGGACGGGGACACGGTGCCCCTGGCCGCCTCGCACAGGGCGGCCATGTCGAACGTGCGCTGCGGTGCGGGCCCGGGCTCGGCCACCGCCGGCGGCCGCCTGCGGGGTTTCGCCGGGGCCGCGGGCTTCGCCCGCTTCGCGGCCCGCTTGGGCCTCGGTGGCTTCGTGGTGACCCGGCGCGGCCGGGGCGGCCGCTCGGCAGCGGCCCGTACGGGCGCCGGTCCGGCGGCCTCCGGCGGTGCGGGTGACGGGGGAGGGGCGGGCGCTGCCGGTTCGGCCTGGCCCGGAAGGGGGCTCAACGGCAGCGCGAGGGCGGCCGGTTCCCGTGGCTCCGCACGTGCCTCCGTACGTGCCGTCGCGGGCGCGGGCGCCGGCCGCGGTGCGTCCGGCGGAGCGGCGGGACGTACCGTCACACAGCCGGTGGCCAGCACGAGTGCGGCAAGGGTCAGGGACAGGGCCCGGCGCAGCTGCATCCGCCCAGCCTGCCGCACCGGCGCCGCACGAGCCGAACCCGCCACACGGATGGATGAAAGCGGCGATCGCCGGGTCAGGTCGCGGCGGCGTCGCCGGCGCCGTCGGCCGCACGGTTCCGGCGTGCGGCGAAGACGGTGCCCGCACCGGCGGCCAGCAGCACGCCCGCGCCGCCGAGCAGCCACGCGCCGGGACCGGCTCCGGTCTCGGGGAGCGCGGCCTGCGGTGTGGACCCGGCGGTGCCTGACGGGGCCGGGTCGTCCGCCGGCGCGCCGGGGGCCTCCGCTGTACCGGCGGGGTCCGTCGCACCGGGCGAGGCCCGGCCCGTGTCCCCCTCGGCCTCGGCCCCGGCCCCGGTCCCGGTCCCGGTCCCGGTGATGCGGAACGACGCCAGGACGTCGTGCTGTCCGGCATCCGGTGTGCACCGCGCGTCGATCCTGCCCGGGGTTGCGAGATCGCCCCTCGCGTCCTTGAGGGTGAGGTGCGCGACGAGCCCACCGACGGTGATCCGCGCGCTTCCCGCCCGGCTGAAGGTGAGCGCCGGTGCGGAACCGGACGCGTCGATGTGGAAGGCCCCGGCCGCCGGGATGCGCGCCTTCACGTCGACCGGCACGTTCACCCGGCTGTCCCCCTCCGGGGCGGCCACGCGGGCCTGCGCCTCCACCGTGCCCTCGACCGTCGTCACACCGAGCCGGCCCAGCGCCTGCGCAGCGTCCGCGGGCACCGGCACCGAAGCGTGGAGGGGAAAGGCCGGGGTGGGCCTCGCGACCTCGACCGACCGGGGGACGTCGGAGCGGATCCGCACCGTGACGGGAAGATTCCCGATCAGTCCGGTCGCGCACGTGTACCGCAGGGTGAGCGACACCGGGTCCGCGGCCGCGGGTCCGGTTCCCGGGAGTCCCAGCACCCCGCCCGCAACCGCTGCGACCGTCGCGAGCCGGAGCGGGCCGCGTGGCACCGGAATGCTGCGGTCGGCACGGCCCCTCCGGCGCCGTCCGTGGGGGTTCTGGGTGTGCTTGCCCGTCCTCATGCTGACTCCCGTCAAAGTGTGGTGATCTCTCGGAGGAATATGCGGTGCAGCGATGTGCCCGGCACGGCCGGTCCGGCCCGGTCGGGTCCGGCCCGGCCCGTCACCGGCCCGGCGAGCCGGTGCCGCCGCCGCGGCCCGTCAGAAAGTCCCGGGTCAGGTGATCCTGGAGTTGGGCGTGCCGGAACTGATAGACCGCGCCGGCCTGGCGCAGTACGTCCCGCTCGCACGCGTCGTCGAGGAAGGCGACCAGCCGCCAGGGCAACTGCCCGGTGAGCGGCAGCCAGATGCGCGCCAGGGCCACCCACTGGCCCCAAGCGGTGAAAGCCAGTCCATAGGCGAGTCCGCCCGCGAAGGCGGCTTCGATCCCGAAGGCGAGCCCCACCAGGAGCCCCCAACCGGGCCCGGCCACGACCGCGTTGGCGCATCCGGCTCCCGTCCCGAACACGAGCGCCCACACCAGCAGATAGAAGGCCACGTTCCTGCGGTCCTGGCCGAGCAGCTCCGAGGAGCTGACACCGGATGCGATGTCGACGGGAACTTCCAGCCAGGCCATGAGCCCGAGTACCGTCCCCACCCCGAGCCCGAGCCCGGGAACGAACACGAGGCCCCCCATCAGCCCCCCGTCCAGGCCGTCCCCGAGCCCCAGTGACTCGACGACGACCCGGTCCAGGAAGAGGATGACGAGCGCGGCCAGGACCCCGCACGCGAGCCCCAGCCGGAACCTGGGGAGGACAGCCGTGGTCCTGCGCCCGGTCCTGCCGAAGACCTGGATGCGTACGCGCGTCGGCTCTGCCGCGCCCTTCGACACGAATCCGTACACGAGCCCGAACAACAGCCCGTTCACGAGCCCATGGAGGAGCCCGACCACGAGCCCCCGCACGAGCGCGAACCTGAGCCCGAAGGACGTGGCGAGCAGGTCCGCGGGAACGTTCCCGATGGCGGTCGTCACCCCGAGGGCCAGGGCGGCCAGGAATCCGATCACGAGCATGCGCGAGGAGCGACTCATCGTGGTGCCCAGCTGCCACCAGGCGAGGTCACGTGCCGGGACGCCCGTGCCCGCCCTGCCGAGTCGGTCCAGGTGCGCGGCGAGGTAGCCGAGCCACTGCTGCGCACGGTCGGGGTTCCAGTCGTGCCGCCGCCGACGGCCGCTGCCGCCGTCGGTCGGGGAGGGCTCGTAGGCGGCCGGGGTGAACGCGGCCAGCAGATGCCGCTGCAGGGCCTCCGGGGAGGCGAACGCGGTGGTCTCCAGGAGCCGTACGGGGTCGGCCCCGGGGGAGTCGCTGTAGACGGCACGGGCCATGGCGACCATCAGCGGCGTGACGAGCACCCTGGCCACGTTCTCCGCGCCCTGACTGCGCCGTTGCCTGCGCAGCTCGTCCAGGACGGGCTCCCACACGGTGCTGCGCACACCGCCGTCCGTACCCGGACGGCTGGTGAGGGGAAGGTAGAGGGCGACGTCGTCCAGGGTCAGGTCGTCCAGCTCGACGACGGCGGCCTTCGGGAACGGGCGGGTCGCCACGGCCTCGGCGTACTCCCCGGGCCGACTGGTGAGGAGCAGCGGGGCGCTGGTGCGGTCGAGCTCCTTGAGCGCCGCACGCCGCAGGCCGCCGGCGATCTCGTCGAACCCGTCCATGACGGGCAGGATCCAGCCGGAGTCGACCAGCGCGCCGGCCAGGTTCCCTCCGTGCGCGGCAGCAACGCCGAGACCGTGGTCGCGGACCAGCTGGTGGCACATCCAGTCGCGCAGGGAGACGGTGGTCGGGTCCCATGATCCCAGGCTGAAGATCACCGGTACGGGCTGGTCCGGCGTACGGGCGCCCAGCCAGTCGAGGACGAAGCGCAGGGTCAGGATCGTCTTGCCCGCCCCGGCCGCACCCAGCACGACCAGCCGGCGGGACGGGACGGACCGGTACACCTCCACGATCCGGTCGATGCGGCCGCCCAGTGCGAGCGGGGCCGGATCCGCCCCGGGCGGATCGCATCGGATCTTGGCCCAGTGATCGAGCAGCCGCGCGTCACCGTTGCGGAAGCGCACGGGGAGCGGGAACGGGTCGTGCACGTGCCGACGCCGCTCCTCCTTCCGCCATTGCGCGGCCACCCTGGAGGCGAGCAGCCCGGCCGCCTCCCGCAGCTCCGGCGCACCGGGGAGCGGCGTTGCACGGGGCAGCTCCGCCAGCCGGCCGGGGTGCGCCGGCAGGCCGATCACCGAGCTCAGTTCGCCGATCTCCTGCTGACCCACCTGTCGGTACCAGCGGTCCACCGGGCTCGCCGCGAGCGTGCCGAGCCCGTCGGAACGGTAGTGCTTGGTGATGACGCCGATCACGTACCCGCCGCTCCACACCGGGGCCCCCGACATGCCCTCCCAGGGCGAACGGCCCCGCTCGGGGTCGCGCTCCGGGGAGGACCTCAGGGTGATCTCCAGACTGCCCTCACGCTGGTTGGACAGCGGGGTGGTCTCACCGCGCGCGTGGTGGGAATCCCGGTACGACACGGCCGCACCGCCGTCCGGCGACGCGGTCCCGGTCCGCAGCCTGAACCTCGGGAATCCCAGCGCCTCGCACTCCACCGGCTTCGATACGCGGGCGAACCGGACCGGCGGGACGTCGCCACCGGCCGGGCCGCCCGCCCCCGGGCCGCGGACCGGCGCGCCGGCGATGGCGATCAGCGCGACGTCCGAGGCGGAGTTCACCCAGAACGGCCGGCCCTGCACCTCCTGAGTACCGCCGTCCTCAGTGAGGAAACGCACCTGCACCGTCGCCGCGCCGGACACCACGTGCGCGGCCGTCAGCACCACGTTCCCGGTCACCTGGTACCCCGACCCGCGCCCTCCGGCGCCCGCGCCGCACGTGGTGATGACCTGGACCGCCCGCCGCCGGTCGAGCCCGTCCGGCTCGGCCGCCCCGCCCACCACGGTGCTCACTGCTCGTGTGCGTCGGCGCGGCCGGAGATGAACGCCGGTTCGTCCGACCGGGCCAGGGCCGGCCGCAGCGCCAGTGAGATGCGCTGGGCCGAGACGGCGCTCACCGCCGCCTCCGCACCCGACTCCACCACCCAGAACCGCACTTTCGCCCCCGCCTGCCCCGACCGCTCCAGCGCGACCGACAGCTCCAACTCGATCGGTCCCAGCTCGAAGCGCAGCGCCTCGCCCTCCGCCGCGGCGATCGCCCGGCCGAGCTCCTCCCGTAGATCCCTGATCACGCTCGTCAACTCGATCACACCGTGTCCCTTGCGTTCCCCGGCTTCACAGCCGTTCTCCGTCGCATCTCTGCAACCATGACCGGACACGCTGCAGAGCAGATGAAATTCCGATGATGTGCGAAAACAGGGGCTTCTCCATGGACAGCGAACCTCCCGAGCAGCTCCGGATCGCGGTGCTCGGGCCGTTACGGGCGTGCCGGGGCGCAACACCACTCGATCTGGGGCCCGTCAAACGGCAGGCCGTGCTGGCCGCGTTGCTGCTCAGCCGGGGGGCCGTGGTGAGCCATGAGCAGCTGATGCACGGAGTGTGGGGGGCGGAGCCGCCCGGATCCGGCCACAAGGTGCTGGCCAGTCACGTCAACCCGCTGCGCCGGGCGCTCGACGCGCACGGCACCCGCCCTGCGGAGTCGGTGATCCGCAGCGGAAAGGGCTGGTACCGCTTCGTCGTCGACGGGGTCCGGCTCGATGTGGCGGACCTGACCGAGCGGGGCGTCGAGGCGCGCCGCACGAAGGCGTCCGGCGAGCTGGCCCGGGCCGTCGACGAGCTGTCCTCGGCGCTCGCCCTGTTCCGGGGCGAACCCCTGGCCGGCCTGCCGGGGTCGTTCGCGCAGGCCGAGCGGGAGCGGCTGTCGGAGCGCCGGCGAGGGCTACGGCTGGACAGACTCGAATGCCTGGTCCGGCTCGGCCGGTTCGGCGACGCCCTGGACGACCTCACCACCCTGTCCCCGTCCGACCGGTACGACGAGTCACTGCTGGCGCTGCGGATGCGGGCCCTCTACGGCTGTGAACGCCAGGCGGAAGCACTGAACGCCTATCAGGGCATGCGCGTACGGCTGCGTGACGAGCTCGGTGTCGATCCGGGGGAAGAGCTCCAGCGGCTGTACGAGGCGGTGCTGCGCCGCGACGACGCACACCTGCTCGGCCCGGCCGCCGCGCGCCCCGCCGTACCTCCCGCCGGGCCCCGGCCCCGCCGCACCGTCAACGAACTGCCGGGCGACGCGGGCCGCCTCGTCGGCCGGGAGGCCGAGCTCGCGCAGCTGACCGAGGACTGTGCACCCGGATCCGTGGCCATCGTGACGGTGGACGGGACGGCCGGTGTCGGCAAGACCGCGCTCGTCGTGCGCGCGGCCCGTGAGCTCAGCGACCGGTACCCGGACGGCAGCCTGTTCGTGGACCTGCGCGCGCACAGCACGCAGCGGCGGCAGACCCCCGAGCAGGCGCTGCAGCGCCTGCTGCGCTCCCTGGGCGCCGCCAAGGGAGAGTTGCCCAGCGACCTCGAGGAGCTCACCGCCGCCTGGCGTGCGGCGACCAGCCCGCTACGGCTGCTCCTCGTGCTGGACGACGTCCTGGACGCCGACCAGGTGCGACCGCTGCTGCCCGCGGGAGCGGGAAGCAGGGTGCTGGTGGCCGGCCGCCGACGGCTGCCCGAACTGGACGCCGACCGACGAGTCACGCTGGAGCCGCTGGGGAGCGGGGGTGCGGTGCTGCTGCTCTCGCACCTCATCGGGGAGGAGCGCGCGAGCAGCGAGCCGGAGGCGACGCGTCAGCTGGTCGGGCTGTGCGACGGGCTGCCGCTGGCACTGCGCATCGCCGGGTCGCGGCTGCAGAACCGCCGCACCTGGACGGTGGAGTACCTGGTGGGCCGCATGGCCGGCGACGAACGCCGACTCGGCGAACTGAGCATCGGGGACCGCAGCGTCGAGGCGGCCTTCCGGCTGTCGTACGACCAGCTCACATCAGACCAGCAGCTCGGATTCCGCGCCCTGGGCCAGGCGCCGACGGTCGAGTTCGATGTGCTGGCGCCGGCGGCCATGCTCGGCCGGCCGCCCCACGACACCGAGCGGATCCTGGAAAGCCTGGTCGATGCGAACCTCCTGCAACAGCCGCGCCCGGGCCGCTACCGATTGCACGACCTGGTCCGCGTGCACGCGCGGCGCCTCGCGGGAGCCCTGCCCGGCGAGGCCGCCGGCACACGCGGAGCCGCCCTGCGCCTCTATCTGGACGCCGCCCGGATCGCCAGTGACTGGGGCCTCCCCAACGGTTTCCCCACCGGACCCCGGCCCTGCGGAGCGTCGTTCGCCAACTGGAAGGACGCGGAGAGCTGGCTGGACGCGGCCGGTGGAGAGCTCGTCGACGTCGTCGGACACGCCGTGGCCCTCGGCGAGATCGACCACGCGTGCTGGATCGCCGAGGCGCTGGTCGACTACTTCACACGGCAGGGCCGCTATCACGAGTCCCAGACCGCCCTCGAGATCGCGCTCGCGCACGTGGACGGGGCCACCGACCCGCGGATGGCCCTCGCCCTGCGGAACTGCCTCGCCTACACCGGCGTGTTCCAACGCCGGTACGCGCATTCACGGGCCCTGTTCACCGAGGCGCTCCACCTCAGCCGCCGCGAGCTCTGCCCGGACGAAGAGGTCCGGGCCCTCATCGGCCTGGCGTCCGTCGAGGTGAGCGTGGGCGAGGGCGACCGGGCGATCTCCCGTGTCACCGAGGGGATGGGCCGGTCCCGGCCGCCGCACAACGACTGGGTGGCCTCGATCGCCTTCGTCATCCAAGGCCTCGCCCACCAGTTGAAGGGGCGGAACGAGGAGGCACTGGCCGGCTTCGCCGAGGCCCGTACCCACGCCGACAGGAGCGGCAGACCGCGCATGCTCGGCAGGGTCCTGAGTTTCGCCGCCGACATCCACCTCCGCCTCGGCCGGTACGCCGAGGCCAGGAGCCTGCTCCGCCAGGCCGTCCACCTGGTCGAGGACGCCGGGGACGTCTTCCTCTGCGCGCGCGGCCTGACCCGGCTGGGCACGGCGGAGCTGGGCGTGGGGGATCCGGGCGCGGCCGTGGCCCTCCACCACCAGGCCCTGGTCCAGCACCAGTTGCTGTCCCCGCTCACCGAACCCGCATACGACTGGCTGGAGATGGACATACGCTCGCGGCTGGGCCATGCCTACCTGGCGACGGGCCGCATCCACGAGGCGCTCGGGCAGTTCCGGGCCGTCCTCGAGGTGCCGGGTGCCCGCGGGCACCGCTGACCGAGCCCCGGGGGCCGGGGCCCAGGCGCCCGCCGACGCGCCCTCCTTACCCGGTCCGGGCCCCGCTCCGCCCCTGTGCGGCCAGCCGGAGCACGTGTTCCACCGGGCCGCGGCGCAGCGGGCTGTCGGCCCAGATCCGCTGCCAGGCCCAGGTCAGGGCCAGCGCCGCGCCGCTGAAGGCGATCCAGGCGGACCAGGACGCGGCGCCGTGCGCCGGACCGGCCAGCACCAGCGCGTGGACGACGTACGCGCTCAGCGCCATCGCCCCGAGCACCGTGAGCGGCCGGAGCAGGCGGGCGCCCACCCCGTGCCGTGCGACCAGGGCGCACAGGCCGATGAGGGCGCAGCCCACGCCCGCGTTGCCCAGGGTCTCCAGCGGGGTCTGGCTGTAGGGGTCGGCCACCAGCAGCCAGTCCCAGGAGGTGCTGGGCACGGCGCCGTACTGCCCGCTCAGCACCTCCCGTACGGGGTCGGCGGCGGCGATCGCCTCCGGGTGGTGGACCGCGATCGCCTCCAGCAGCCGCTGCCGGGCGCCGAACACATGGCTCGCGAGCCACGCGGAGCCGTATCCGGCGAGGGCTGCCGCCGTGCCCCACACCGCCATCCGCCGGGCCACCGCCAGGGCCCGCACGTCGCACAGCCGGGCGAGCGCCATCCCGACCAGGACGTACGGGAAGTAGGTGGCCAGCGGATACGCCCCGGTGAGCAGCAGTTCGCACAGCACCGCGCCCAGCCCGGACCAGCTGGTCAGATCGGCGGCCTCGGGGACCAGGCCGCGCCCGGAGGCCTCGTAGCCGAACACCGGGCCCAGCAGGAACGACAGCACCGGGCCGGCCGCCACCGAGACGCCCGCCACGGCGGTGAGCACCGGGGTGGAGAGGCGGGTGAAGGGCTCGGCCGCGAGGAAGTACACGGCGAAGAAGGCCAGGATGACGAGGATCCCGGGCCACAGCGAGGCGAGCCAGAGTCCGAGTACGGCCAGCACCGCGCTGCGGATCAGCAGGGGACGCCAGCGCCGCGCCCAGCCCGCGGGCCGCCGGGACGGGTCCAGGCCGCGCTGGGCGAGAACCAGGGAGAAGCCGGCGAGCAGGGTGAACAGGGCCGGGGCGCGTCCGTCGGCAGCGACGAGGAGGTATCCGGCGCCCTCGGGCTCCGGGCTCGGGCCGACGTGCACCGCGAACATGCCGAGGACGGCCAGGCCGCGCACGGCGTCGACGCCGGCCAGCCGGCCGGAGCCGCCGGCCGCGGGCCCGTCCGCCGTGCCCGCGCCGCCCGGGCGATCGGTGCCCCCCATGCCCCCCGTGCCCTTCACTCGGCGCACGTCACATGGTCGACGGCCACGGAGAAGCCCTCCGGCGGGGACTGCGCCGACACGGCCGGTTCGGCGATTCCCGTCGCGGTCCACCTCCGTCCGGGTTCCGCCGGGGTGCCCGTGGGGGAGGCGCGTCGCATGTGTGGGTCTCTCCTGGATCCGTGCGGTTGCGGGCCGTGCGTGCGAAGTGGTCGGACCGGCGGTTTTCATGCCGCCAGTCCGCATGCGGAACGTACCAGGGAGTGCATAACCAAGTAATAAGGAGGTATAGGGGTGGCAAAGGCACGGGGTGCCGGTCCGGGCGGGCGGGCGCCGTAACCCGCGGGCCGTGCCCGCTGTTGCACAGGCCGGCGGGTCCACCCACGGTGAACGGAGTCCGATGCCGCAGCTGACCGACCAGGGCACGATCGACGAACACCAGCAGGCGGGGACCTGGATGACCCCGGCGGAGTACGGAGCCTCGCGGGCCGCCGTGTGGACCGCCGCCGTCGTCCTCGTCACCGACGCCCGCGGCCGGATCCTCATCCAGAGCGTCGACTACCGCGCGGACCGGCTGCTGCCCGGCGGGGCGGTGGACGCGGGCGAGGCGCCGTCCGCGGCGGCCGCCCGCGAGCTGCGCGAGGAACTCGGCGTCGACGGGCGCTCCCCGCGCGGACTCGCCGTGGACTGGTTCCCCGG
>NZ_JBSGXU010000013.1:0-81620 GCF_053610205.1 Streptomyces sp. NPDC054932
CTCCACCCCGACACCGCCCCCTACGTCGTCGTCCTCAAGGACACCACCTCCCGCGCCCCGACCCGCGCCCTGGCCGCCGAGGCCACGGACGCCGGTGACGAGGTCGGGCCCGTCTACGACGCCGCCCTGAACGGCTTCGCCGTCCGCACCACGGCAGCCCGGGCCGCCGCTCTGGCGGCCGACCCCCGGGTGGCCTCCGTGGAGCCGGACACGGTGTTCCACACCGGCGACACCCCGGGTACGCAGCCGCAGGCTCCCGCGCCCTGGTCCCTGGACCGGCTCGACCAGCGCGAACTCCCGCTCGACGGCTCGTACACGTACCCCGGCAGGGCCGAGGGCGTCACCGTCTACGTCGTCGACACCGGCATCAACACCGGCCACCTGGAATTCGGCGGCCGCGCCCGCGCCGGCTACAACGCGGTGTTCCTCGGCAGCTCCCGCGACTGCAACGGCCACGGCACGCACGTCGCGGCGACGGTCGGCGGGGAGACGTACGGGGTCGCCAAGGGGGTCTCGCTCGTCGGCGTGAAGGTGGCCGACTGCCAGGGTGCCGGGACCCTGTCGGCCATCCTCAAGGGTCTCGACTGGGTGGTGAAGGACGCCGCCAGGGCTCCGGCCACCCCCGCGGTCGCCAACATGAGCATGGGCGGCAGCCGCAGCCACGCACTCGACGCGGCGGTGATCCGGGCCGTGGCCTCCGGGATCACCTTCACCGCGGCCGCGGGCAACGACGGCAAGGACGCCTGCTCCGGGTCCCCGGCCTCCGTCCCCGAGGCCATCACGGTCGGCGCGACCGACGCCGAGGACCGGCGCGCACCGTTCTCCAACCACGGCTCCTGCGTGGACCTCTCGGCCCCGGGCGTGGGCATCACCTCGGCCTGGAAGGACTCCGCCACCGCCACGGCCCGCGCCTCCGGGACCTCGATGGCCGCCCCGCACGTGGCCGGGGTCGCCGCGCTGATCCTGGCACGCGGTACGGCGCGCACCCCGGAGCAGGTGTCCGAGGAACTGCTGCACAGCGCCGTGCCCGACAAGATCACCGGCCTCCCGGCCGGCACCCCGAACCGGCTGCTCCACACCCCCACCGGACGCCGGGTCGTGTCCTAGGTCGTATCCGCAAAGTCCCGCCCGCCCCGACCGGTCGGTATCCGATGGGCCATCAGACCTTCCCTGATGGCCCATCAATTTCTGTGTGCTTCGGGGCAAAGCAAGTCATTGACTTCTCATCACGGCGACGCGTCAATATCGGCCACCGCACCGGCTCGGCCTCCCCCACACAGCGGGTGGGGGGAGGGGTTCGTCATGACGAAGGAGTCGCGACCCAGTGAGTACGAGAACGCATCGACGAAGAGTGCTGGCCGGGACGGCTGCCCTGTCCCTGGCCCTGACGGGCACGGTGGTGGGTCTGGCGGGCTCCGCGCAGGCCGCGACCAGGACCACGGCCGTCTTCGAGAACTGCGACGCCCCGGCGCCGCAGCCGGACGGCTCGGGCAACCAGAACTGGACGGTCACCCTGCCCGACGGCGCCAAGGCCGGTGACGTCGTTCCGATCACGATCGACCCGGGCGCGAGCCCGCTGATCCCCGGGTTCTCCGTCACCACGGTGAACACCTCCAAGATCACTCTCAAGGTCGGCACCACCACCCAGGTGGTCACCAGCCCGCCGGAGACCGTCTCGGTCATCGCCGGACAGCCGCTCGACCCCAAGGCGTTCTCCGGAACGATCAGGATCCCGGACGGCACCGAGGGCACCACGGTCAACCTCGCCCTCGACCTGGCGGTGACCGACGCGGACCTGTCCGGTTCGGTCTTCACCACCACCTGCACCCCGGCGCCGCGCCCGAGCGCCTCGCTCGGCTCGGTCGCGGTCGAGGCCCTGCCCAAGGACCCGGTCACCACGAAGCTGACGCCCAACAGCGGCCCGGCGGGCACCGCCGTCACCGTGACCGGCGCCAACTTCCCGGCCGGTCCCGTCACCTGCTCCGCCCTGCTCGCGGGCGTGGCGACCGGTGACACCGGCGCGGGCACGGCGGACGCGTCCGGCGCGGCCACCTGCAACGTCACGGTCACCAAGAAGGCCGACGCGATCAGGATCGACGGTTCGATCACCCCGTACAAGGCCTTCGTCTTCCTGGAGGAACAGGCCGGCGTGAAGAACCCGGTCGACGTCGAGGTCCTGCCCGGACCGCTGGCCCTCGGCCCGAAGGACGGCCAGCCGGCCGTCAGCTTCGGCGCGGTCACCATCAACGGCAAGCCCCAGTCGGTGGTCGGCGTCTTCAACGCCGCGACCGTCCAGGACTTCCGCGGCGGCTCGCTCGGCTGGGACGTGACGGCGACCCGTACGCCGTTCCTGAACCAGGCCACCGGCCACTCGATGGCGAAGGCGCAGATCGGTATCCAGCCGTCCTGCACCGTGACCAACCCGGACAGCCCGAGCACCTGCACCGCGGGCACCCCCGGCGCGATCTCCGACGTCCCGATGAAGGTGGCCTCCCAGGCCGCCGGCGGGGACGAGCTGACCGGTGGTGAGTTCGCCGTCGGCGGCGCCGGAATGATCCAGCTCCCGCCCTTCATGTTCGCGGACACCTACCAGACGGTCGTGACCTTCTCGATCGCCTGACCCGTACGGCCGCTCGACCCAGGGTGGTGCGGCGCTCCGGCGCCGCGCCACCCCTTCCCCGTTCCGCGCCGACTGGAGACCGCCCATGCGCATCCGCAGCCGCACCCGTAGCCGTAGCCGTAGCCGCACCCGCACCTTCCTGTACGGCCTGCTCCTCGGCCTGCTGCTCGGCACGGGCCTGCTGCCGGCCACCGCGGCGACGGCCGCGGACAACGGCACGTGGGGGGTGTTCCCGACGCCCTCGGCCGGTGCGGCGATGACCGACCGCGCGTACTTCTTCCACCAGGCCGCGGCCGGGAGCACGATCGGCGACAGCGTGACCGTCCTGAACTCCTCCGACAAGGAGCTGACGTTCCAGGTCTTCGCCACCGATGCCGTGAACACCCCGGCGGGCGGCGCCTTCGCGCTGCTGCCGGTGGAGACGAAACCGAAGGACGTCGGCGCGTGGATCACGCTGGCGCCGGAGACCGCGAGCACCGTCACCGTGCCCGCGAAGAGCCGCAAGGACATCCCGTTCACCGTGAAGGTCCCGGCGGACGCGACACCCGGGGACCACGTCGGCGGGATCGTCGCCCTGGGCACCGCCGTGGAGGGCGTGCAGCAGGACGGCAAGGTCCAGGTCGGGGTGAAGCGCTCGGTGGGGGCCCGGCTGTACTTCCGTGTGCCGGGGCCGATCACGGCGGGACTGAGCGTGGAGGACGTGCGGGTCAACCGGTCGGCGCCGCTGCTGCCCTGGATCGGGAACGCCCGCGCCACGGTCTCGTACGCACTGGTCAACCGCGGCAACGTGGTCGTCGAGCCCAGGGTGGCGGTCTCCGCCGAGGGGCTGTTCGGGCGCCAGGTGCTGAATCGTCCGGCCCGCGAGCTGAAGCTGTCCCTGCTGCCGGGCCAGCGGATCGAACTGACCGAACCGTGGCCGGACGCCCCCCAGTCGGACTGGGTGACCGTCACGATCACCGCGGGCGCGGCGGCCCACCCCGATCTGGTTTCGGAGGCCGCGGCGGACTTCATCGCCGTGCCCTGGCCGGCCGTCGGCCTGCTCCTGCTGCTGGCCGGCGCGGGCGCCACCGTGTGGGCGCTGCGCCGCCGGCGTCACGCGCAGGGCGAACAGCTGGAACCGGTACCGGACTTGGCTGGGACGCGCTGACCGGCGAGGGTGTCCCCGGGTGACGGTATTCGGCCATCACCGGCGGGCGGGGAGGCACCTATGGAACGACTGCACGGCGACGCGGCCAAGGGCACGGGGCTGTTGACCCGCATCGAGCGGGCGCTGGGCACCGGCACCGCCGCCTACCTGCCCGGCGACGGCTGGATACGCCTCACCCTCCCTCTGGAGGACGGCGGCCCGGCCCCCGTGACGGTGGACGTGATCGCGGACACGACGCGGGCGCCCGGGGGGATCGTGTACCTGCTGCCCGGCGGTGGCCTGAACTTCGCGGCGGACTTCTTCACCCCGGGCGGCCCGGGCGACCACAACCTCGCCCACGAACTGCGCCGCCGGGGCCTGCTCGTCGTCGGGGTCACCCCGCGCGAGGACGCCGCCGCGGCCGCCGACATCACCGCCGAGTGGGGGCTCGCGGCGCACCGCCGGGACCTGGCCGGGGTGGTGGAGGCGCTGGACGCCGTACTGGGCCTGCCGTACCAGTACGCGGGGCACTCCGCCGGGGCCGCCCTCGCCCTGGACGCGGCCTCGCACGACCCCTCGCCGCGGCTGCGCCGGGTGGTGGCCCTGGACACGACCGGGCCGTACACGGGCGAGCTGGCCCTGCGGGCGGCCGCGACGCGCGACGCGTACGCCACCCAGCTGGCGCAGGGCGTCACCACCGTCGATCCGGGGCTCGCGGCCGTGGTCGCGAAGGCGGTGGCCGATCCGGACGGCGTCTCCCCCGTGCCGTGGCCGCCGGACCCGTCGCGGCGCTTCACCCACGCGGGACTCGCCCACTTCGCGCTGGTCCGCACGGCGGCCGTCCCCGGCCCGGCGAACTGGATCTACGTCCAGGGGCACAGCGCCGGCAGCCATGCCTTCGGTGCCACTCCCGCCGAGGACCGCTTCACGCTGACCCACACCCCGCCGGCCGTCTGGCACGCGGCCACCTCCGCCCTGGGCAGCGGGCTCGTCCCGACCGCCCTGATGCGGGACCTCGCCGCGGTCTGGGCGGGCGACGGGGAGATGTACGGGATCGCCTGGGAGCGGATCCGCGCCGAGGTTCTCTGGGTGAACACCGCCCTGGGCCGCGGCGACCACCCCCGGGGCGCGGAGCTGATCCGTGCGGGTGGCAACGAGCGGGTCTCCTTCACCGTGGTCCCCGGGTACGGCCACGGTGACGCGGTCTGGGGCACCGGTGCCGCGGCGGACGTCTGGTCGAGGTTCTGACGGCCGCCGGGAAACGGAGCTCGCCCCCCGCGGTGAGGGTTGCGGGGGGCGAGTCGGATCTGCGGGGCGTGCGCGCGGTCAGTGGTTGCGCGGGAAGCCCAGGTCCACGCCGAGGTGGCCCTCGGAGGGGTCCGGCCAGCGGGTCGTGACGACCTTGCCGCGGGTGTAGAAGTGGATGCCGTCGTTGCCGTAGATGTGGTGGTCGCCGAAGAGCGAGTCCTTCCAGCCACCGAAGGAGTGGTAGCCGACCGGCACCGGGATCGGGACGTTCACGCCGACCATGCCGGCCTCGATCTCCAGCTGGAAGCGGCGGGCGGCGCCGCCGTCGCGGGTGAAGATCGCGGTGCCGTTGCCGAACGGCGAGGCGTTGATGAGGGCCACGCCCTCCTCGTAGGTCTCGGCGCGCAGCACGCACAGCACCGGGCCGAAGATCTCGTCGCGGTAGGCGTCGGAGTCGGTCTTCACGTGGTCCAGCAGGGACAGGCCGATCCAGTGGCCCTTCTCGTTGCCCTCGACCGTGAAGCCGGTGCCGTCGAGGACGACCTCCGCGCCCTGGTCGGCCGCGCCCTTGACGTACGAGGCGACCTTGTCGCGGTGGGCGGCGGTGATCAGCGGGCCCATCTCGGAGGTCGGGTCGTTGCCGGGGCCGATCTTGATCTTCTCGGCGCGCTCGCGGATCTTCTCGACGAGCTCGTCGCCGATCGCGCCGACGGCCACCACCGCGGAGATCGCCATGCAGCGCTCACCGGCCGAACCGTAGGCGGCGGAGACGGCCGCGTCGGCGGCGGCGTCCAGGTCGGCGTCGGGCAGGACCAGCATGTGGTTCTTGGCGCCGCCCAGGGCCTGGACGCGCTTGCCGTTGGCCGAGGCGGTGGTGTGGATGTGGCGGGCGATCGGGGTCGAGCCGACGAAGGAGACGGCCGCGATGCCGGGGTGGGCGAGCAGCGCGTCGACGGCCACCTTGTCGCCGTGGACCACGTTCAGCACGCCCGCCGGGAGACCGGCCTCGCTCGCCAGCTCGGCGAGCTTGTTGGCGGCCGACGGGTCCTTCTCGCTCGGCTTGAGGATGAAGGTGTTTCCGCAGGCCACGGCCAGCGGGAACATCCACATCGGGACCATCGCCGGGAAGTTGAAGGGAGTGATGCCCGCGACGACGCCCAGCGGCTGGCGGATCGAGGAGACGTCCACCCGGTTGGAGACCGACGTGGACAGCTCGCCCTTGAGCTGGGTGGTGATGCCGCAGGCCAGCTCGACGATCTCCAGGCCGCGGGCCACCTCGCCCAGCGCGTCCGAGTGGACCTTGCCGTGCTCGGCGGTGATCAGCGCGGCGATGGCGTCACGGTTGGCGTCCAGCAGGGCACGGTAGGCGAACAGCACCTTGGTGCGGGCGGCCAGCGAGGACTGGCCCCAGCTGAGGAAGGCCTCCCGGGCGACCTGTACCGCCGCGTCGACCTCGGCGGCCGAGGCGAGCGCGACCTGCGTGGTGACCTCGCCGGTGGCCGGGTCGGTGACCGGGCCGTAGTTGCCCGACGCGCCCTCGACGGTCTTGCCACCGATCCAGTGGTTGACGGTCTTCATTGCCTTGCTCCTTCACAGATGGCGACGTCGCTGCGCGGCTTGCCGGTCGTACTCTTCACGGGCCGTGGCCGCAGCCTTGCGGGTCGCGGTCTCGGCCACAGGAACATCCCACCACGCCTGTGCCGGGGGTGGGCCCGACACAGTGTCGGGCGTTCGGGTCTGTACGTAGACACATGTGGGGCGGGTCGCCGAGCGGGCCTCGGCGAGGGCTTCGCGCAGGTCACGCGTGGTGCGGGCGCGGATCACGGCCATCCCGAGGGAGCCCGCGTTGGCCGCGAGGTCCACCGGAAGGGGGTCCCCCGTATACCCGGAGCCGGCCGCCCGGAAGCGGTAGGCGGTGCCGAAGCCCTCGCCGCCCACGGCCCCCGACAGGCCGCCGATGGATGCGTAGCCGTGGTTGTCGAGGATCACCACTTTGATCGGGACGCCCTCCTGGACGGCCGTGACGATCTCGGTCGGATTCATCAGGTACGTCCCGTCGCCGACCAGTGCCCACACCGGGCGGCCGGGCGCGGCCAGCGCCACCCCGATGGCCGCGGGGATCTCGTAGCCCATGCAGGAGTAGCCGTACTCCACGTGGTACTGGTCCGGCGACCGGGTCCGCCACAGCTTGTGCAGGTCGCCGGGGAGGGATCCGGCCGCGTTGATCAGGATGTCGGTGTCGTCGACCAGGGCGTCGAGCAGCCCGAGCACCTGGGCCTGGGTGGGCGCAGCGTCCTCGTCCGCCTCCGGTACGGCGTAGGCCCGGTCGACGCGGCTCTCCCAGCGCGCCCGCTCCGCCGCGTAACGGGCCCCGTGGCCCGGGTCCGGCCGGTGCCCCGCGACCGCGCCGCGGAGCTCGTCGAGTGCCTCGCGGGCGTCGGCGACCAGGGGCAGGGCGGCCAGTTTGTGGGCGTCGTACGGGTCGAGGTTGAGGCCGATGAACCGGACGGCCGGGTTCTGGAAGAGGGTCGCAGAGGCGGTGGTGAAGTCGGTCAGCCGGGTCCCGGCGGCGATGACGAGGTCGGCCTCCCGGGCGAGCGCCGCGGCGGTGGAGGTACCGGTGTGGCCGATACCACCGACGTCGGCGGGGTGCCCGTACGGCAGGGCGCCCTTGCCCGCCTGGGTGAAGGCGACCGGGATCCCCGTGGCCTCCGCGAAGGCGGCGAGGGCCGCGCCGGCCCCGCTGTGCCGGATCCCGCCGCCGGCGACGATCAGCGGGCGCGCGGAGCCCCGTACGGCCTCGGCGGCGCGGGCCAGCTCGTGCCGGTCGGGGCGGGGCCGGCGCACGCCCCACACCCGTTCGGCGAAGAACTCCTCGGGCCAGTCGTACGCCTGCGCCTGCACGTCCTGCGGCAGCGCGAGGGTGACGGCGCCGGCCTGCACGGGGTCGGTGAGCACCCGCACCGCCTGGAGCGCTGCCGGGATCAGCGCCTCGGGGCGGGTGATCCGGTCGAAGTGGCGGGAGACGGGCCGCAGGGTGTCATTGACGGAGATGTCCCCGGCGTACGGGACCTCCAGCTGCTGGAGCACCGGATCGGCGGGCCGGGTGGCGAAGGTGTCCCCGGGCAGCAGGAGCACCGGGATCCGGTTGATCGTGGCGAGGGCGGCACCGGTGACGAGGTTGGTGGCGCCGGGACCGATGGAAGTGGTGACGGCGTGCGCGGAGAGCCGGCCGCACTGGCGGGCGTAGCCGACGGCGGCGTGCACCATGGCCTGCTCGTTGCGGCCCTGGAGGAAGGGCATGTCGTCCGGCCCGGTCTCCAGGAGGGCCTGGCCCATGCCCGCCACGTTCCCGTGCCCGAAGATCCCCCAGGTGGCGGCGATCAGCCGGTGCCGGTGCCCGTCGCGCTCGGTGTACTGGCGGGACAGGAAGCGGACGAGCGCCTGCGCGACGGTGAGCCTCACCGGTGGTCCTCCGCTCGGCGGTGGGTCGGGAAGGGCAGCCGGGGGTCGATCTCCTGCCCGTCCCAGCTGCCGCGGATCCAGCCGTGGTCGGGGTGGTCCCGGATCAGCCACTCCCGGGTCGCGCCCGGCCCGGCCATCACGTTCAGGTAGTACATGTCGTGCCCGGGGGCGGCGATGGACGGCCCGTGCCAGCCGTCGGGGATCAGCACCGCGTCCCCGGTGCGCACCTCGGCGAGGATGTCGGTCTTCCCTGCCGGGGAGGGGCTGACGCGCTGGTAGCCGAGCCCGGGGGTGTCCCCGTGCGGGGCGATCTCGAACCAGTAGATCTCCTCCAGGCGGGACTCCTCGCCCGGGTGGTCCTCGTCGTGCTTGTGGGGCGGGTAGGAGGACCAGTTCCCGCCGGGGGTGAGCACCTCGACGGCGATGAGGCGATCGCAGTCGAAGCCGTCCGGGCCGGCGGCGGCGAAGTTGTTGACCTGCCGCGAGCACCGGCCGGCGCCGCGGAGCTCCACGGGGACGCCGGCGGCGGGGCCGTACCGCGCGGGGAGCCGCCGCTCGCACCGGGCCCCGGCGAGGGCGAACCGGCCGCCTTTCTCGGAGGTGACCTCCGCGTGCGCGTCCCGGGGCAGGTACGCGAAGTCACTGGCCCCGTCGAACACCCCTGCCCGACCGTGCAGTTGGAACACCTCCGGCCCGTTCCCGGAGCTCTGCCCCGGACCCCGCGCCTCAAACGCCGGCGAGGCTGGATTCGGCCCGCCCTGTCCGCCCTCCGGTCCCGCCGGAGGACGGGGGACAGGGTTCGGGGCAGAGCCCCGCTCTTTCAGCCCCGCCGGCGTTTGAGCAGGGGGCACCTCCCAGCGGTAGCTGGGGGAGGGTCCGGGCAGAGCCCGGCAGCGGACCTCGCACCCGCCCGACAACGGGAGCACGATCCACTCCGAATCCCCGCACGCGTGCGCGTACACCTCCCCCGGAGCCAGGTCGAGGATCATCAGCCTCGTCCACTCCATCCCCCACTCAGACACCACCGGCACGCCCCATCACCTCCTCCACCTCGTGGGAGAACGGCATCGCCGCCGCGCACGCCAGCCGCGAGGCGACGATCGCCCCGGCCGCGTTCGCGTACCGCATCACCGTCTCCAGCTCCCACCCGGCGAGCAGCCCGTGGCACAGGGCCCCGCCGAACGCGTCGCCCGCACCCAGCCCGTTGACCACCTCGACCGGCACCGGCGCGACCTCCGCCACCGTCCCGTCCCGGTGGACCGCCAGCACGCCCTCCGGGCCCCGCTTGACGACCGCCAGTTCCACACCCGCGGCGAGCAGGGCGCGCGCCGCTGCGTGCGGCTGCGACTCGCCCGTGGCGATCTCGCACTCCTCCACGTTGCCCACGGCCACCGTCGCCGACCGCAGCGCCCGCTCGTAGTACGGCCCGGGTTTCTCCCGCCACAGCATCGGCCGCCAGTCCAGGTCGAAGACCGTCGTCCCCGTCCGCGCCCGGGCCTCCAGCGCCGCCAGCGTCGCCGCCCGTGAGGGCTCCTCGCTCAGGCCCGTACCCGTCATCCAGAACACGCGGGCGGCCCGTACCGCCGCCAGGTCCACCTCGTCCGCCGCGATCTCCAGGTCCGGGGCCTTCGGCAGCCGGTAGAAGTACAGCGGGAAATGGTCCGGCGGGAAGATCTCGCAGAAGGTGACGGGGGTCGGCAGTCCGGCGACCTCGGCCACCCACCGCTCGTCCACCCCGAACCCCCGCAGTTCGGAGCGCAGATACCCGCCGAAGGGGTCCGCGCCGGTCCGGGTGATCACCGCAACCCGGCGCCCCAGCCGGGCCGCCGCGACGGCCACGTTGGCCGGGGAGCCGCCCAGGAACTTGCCGAAGGTCTCGGCCTCGGCCAGTGGTATGCCGGTCGTCAACGGGTAGAGATCCACCCCGATCCGGCCCATCGTGATCAGGTCGAAGGCGAGCGGATCGCCGGTGCCGGTCACAGTCAGTCCTCCCATTGGTCCTCCACCCTAAGGTGGCCGTTATGACGTCCTCCCCGCCCGCGTTGACCCGTATCCGCATCGGTTCGGCTCCGGACTCCTGGGGTGTCTGGTTTCCCGACGACCCCCGGCAGACCCCCTGGGAACGCTTCCTCGACGAGGTCGCCGACGCCGGGTACGAGTGGATCGAGCTCGGCCCCTACGGCTATCTGCCCACCGATCCCGCCCGACTCGCCGAGGAAACGGCCAAGCGCGGGCTGCGCGTCTCGGCCGGAACCGTCTTCACCGGACTCCATCACGGGCCCGCCGTGTGGGAGGACACCTGGGAGCACGTGTCGCGGATCGCGGCGCTCACCCGGGCCATGGGCGCGGCCCATCTCGTCGTCATCCCCTCCTTCTGGCGGGACGACAAGACCGGGAAGGTGCTGGAGGACCGCACCCTGAGCCCCGACGGATGGCGTGAACTGACCTCCCAGACCGAGCGCCTCGGCCGGGAGGTCCAGGACCGGTACGGGCTGCGGATCGTCGTCCATCCGCACGCCGACACCCACATCGACACCCCTTCGAACGTGGCCCGCTTCCTGGACGGCACCGACCCCGGGCTCGTCTCCCTCTGTCTGGACACGGGGCACTACGCGTACTGCGGCGGGGACAGCCTGCAGGCCGTCGAGACCTTCGGCGAGCGGATCGGCTACCTCCACCTCAAGCAGGTGGATCCGCGGATCCTCGCCGCGGTCGTCGCCGAGGAGCTGCCCTTCGGGCCGGCCGTGGGCCGCGGGGTGATGTGCGAACCTCCCTCGGGGGTGCCCGCGCTGGAGCCGGTGCTCGCCGCGGCCCAGCGCCTCGGCGTGGACCTCTTCGCCATCGTGGAGCAGGACATGTACCCCTGTCCGCCCGACCGGCCGCTGCCGATCGCCCGGCGCACCCGCGCCTACCTCCGCTCCTGCGGCGCCCGCTGACCCTTCGGAAGGAAGAGGAGTACGACATGAGCGCGCTCGGCATCGCCGTCATCGGCACCGGGAAGATGGGCGCCGACCACGTGCGCCGGATCGGGGGGACCGTCGGCGGGGCCCGCGTGGTGGCCGTGGCCGACCCGGACGGGGACCGGGTCAAGGAGGTCGCGGGCGGCCTCGACGGGGCAACGGCCCACACCGACCCGGCGGCCGCGATAGCCGCGCCCGGGGTCCAGGCCGTACTGATCGCCTCGCCCGGTCCCGCCCACGAGGAAGCGATCCTGCAGGCCCTGGAGCGGGAGCTGCCGGTGCTGTGCGAGAAGCCGCTGACCCCGGACCCGGCAGGTGCACTGCGCATCATGGAGGCCGAACAGCGGCTTCGGCGGCGCCTGGTGCAGGTGGGGTTCATGCGGCGGTACGACGCCGAGTACGAACGACTGAAGGAGCTGCTGGACGCGGGCGGCATCGGGCGTCCGCTCTTCCTGCACTGCCGGCACCGCAATGCCTCCTCACCGTCGTTCTTCACCAGCGACATGCTGATCAGCGACTCGGTGGTGCACGAGGTGGACGCGGCCCGCTGGCTGCTGGGCCAGGAGATCACCGCTGTCACCGTGCTCTCCCCCCGGCCCACGGCGGCCGCTCCCGAGGGGCTGAGCGATCCCCGGCTGGTGCTGCTGGAGACCTCCGGCGGGGCCGTCGTCGACGTGGAGATCTTCGTCAACTGCGGTTTCGGCTACCAGGTGCAGTGCGAGGCCGTCGGCGAGGCGGGCAGCGCCCGGATCGGCGACGGTCACGCGATGGTGGTGCAGTCGGCGGGGCGGTGGGGCGGCGAGATCGCCCAGGACTTCACGGTGCGCTTCGCCGATGCCTATGACCGGCAGCTGCGGAGCTGGGTGGCCGCGGCCGCGCGCGGCCGGGTGGCGGGGCCCGACGCGTGGGACGGCTACGCGGCGGCCGCCGTCTCCGAAGCGGGCCTCGCGGCCGCGCGCAGCGGCGTACGAACCCTCGTGGACCTGGCGGAACGCCCGGCGCTCTACCGCTGACGCCCGCCCGTTCCCCACCCGGCCCCTGTGGCTCTCGTGTCACAGGGGTCTGCCTTCTGTCACACATGTCCGCATTACGCGGGTCTTCCGTCACAGCCGGTCGACAGCCCCTCCCCCGCCCTTACTCCGCGTCGTTTCCCGGGCACAACCCGAGTGATCGTCAGCGTCCACGCGCCGGCTCCCCCGACGGCCACCCGGCCGGCCCCGCAGCGTGGACCAGGAGGTGTCCCGCATGAGCGACCGACAGCTGTGGTCGTACAAGGAGATCGCTGCTCACATCCGGGTCCAGCCGGACACCGTGCGCTCCTACCGCAAGCACGGACTCCTCCCCACACCCGACCATGTGGAGGGGGGAAAGCCCTACTGGTACGCCGACACGGTGCGTGCCTGGGTCGCCCGCCGGCCCGGGAACCGGGGCCGCCGCGAGGACTGACCCGTACGGCGCCGGGTGCGGGGACCCGCCCCGTACCCGGGTCCCCGCACCGGCCTCGATACCCCCCAGGGGGCGAGGCACCCCCTATTTGGCGGCACCGACAGGTATCCGCTCCGGCTCCGGGACCGGGGGCACGGATTCGCCCTCGCTCAGGCCGAATCTCGCGTGCAGCCGGCGCAGCGGGGCGGGGGCCCACCACGTGGCCCGGCCGGTCAGCTTCATCACCGCCGGGACCAGGAGGCTGCGGACGACCATGGCGTCCATCAGGACCGCCAGCGCGATCCCGAGCCCGAGCATCTTGGTGTTGGTCACCCGCGAGGTGCCGATGGCCACCATCACCACCGCCAGGATCACGGCGGCCGCGGTGATCAGCCCGCCGGTGCGGGCCAGCCCCGTCCGGACGGCGCTCTCGTGGTCCCCCGTGCGGTCGTACTCCTCCTTGATGCGGGATATGAGGAACACCCCGTAGTCCATGGAGAGCCCGAAGGCGATGCAGAACATCAGCACCGGCAGGGTGGTCTCTATGTCACCGGTGGCGGTGAAGGAGAGCAGCCCGGAGAGGTGGCCCTCCTGGAACACCCACACCACCGCCCCGAACATCGCCGTCAGGCTGAGGGCGTTGAGCAGCACCGCCTGCAGTGGTATCAGCAGGCTTCCGGTGAGCAGGAACACCAGCAGCAGTGTGGCCAGAACCACCAGGGCAGCCGCCGCGGGCAGGGCGCCCGCGATGGCCTTCTGCGCGTCGACGAGGACGGCCGCCTGTCCGGTCACCGAGGTCCTGAACCCGGCGTCCACGGCGCGGACCTCGTCGACGAGGTCCCGGGCCCTGTGCCCCACGGCCTCGCCCTCGACGGCGACCGAGAAGGAGGCGTACTCGCTTCCCGTCGCGGAGGCGATCGGCCCGTCGACCCGGATCACCCCGGGCAGGGCGGCCAGCCGGTCCCGGTAGGCCGCGAGCCGGTCGGGGCCGGGCGACCCCTCGGCGAGCACGGTCAGACCGCCGCCGGGACTGTTCGGGAAGCCGTCCCGTATCTGCTGCTGCACCACGTGGGACGGGGCGTCCTTCGGGAGCTGCCGGTCGTCCACCGTGCCGAACTCGACGCCGATGAAGGGCAGTCCGAGGAGCAGCAGGCCGACCGTGGTGGCCACGGCGAACACCGGGGCGCGTCGCATCACGAGGGCGGCCGTCCGCCCCCAGCCCCGTCCGGTCTCCGCGGGCCCGGCGGCGGCCTCCGGCCGGCCCCGCCGCCACATGCGGCGCAGGTCGAAGGCGTTGACGCGCTCGCCGAGGAGCACGAGGGCGGCCGGCAGCAGGATCAGCGCGGCCGCCGCCGCGAGCAGGACGACCGCGACCCCGGCGTAGGCGAAGGAGCGCAGGAAGTACATGGGGAAGAAGAGCATCGCCGAGAGCGAGACGGCGACGGTGAGCGCCGAGAACAGCACGGTGCGCCCGGCGGTGCGCAGGGTGGCCCCGACGGCGGCCACCGGATCGCGCCCGGCGGCCAGTTCCTCGCGGAACCGGCGAACGATGAACAGCGCGTAGTCGATGGCGAGGCCGAGGCCGAGCGCGGTGGTCAGGTTCTGGGCGAAGACGGAGACGTCGGTGAACTCGGTGAGTCCGCGCAGTACGGCATTGGTGCCGAGGATGGCCACGATGCCGACGGCCAGCGGGAGCAGGGCGGCGACCGCGCTGCCGAAGACGAGGACGAGCAGGACGAGGGTGACCGGCAGCGCGATCAGCTCGGCGCGCAGCAGGTCCTCCTGGATGGTCTCGGTGACCTCGCGCTGGACCGCCGCGGGGCCGCCGAGCGAGACCCGCACCGGGCCGTGCTCGCCCTCGTAGCGCGGGGCCATGCGCTCCAGCGCCGCGGTGGCCGTCTTCTCGTCGCCCTGGACGCGGGCGACGATGAGTGCCTGCCGGCCGTTCTCGGAGCGCAGCGCGGGCAGTTGGGTGCCCCAGTACGAGCCGACGCCGACGACCCCCCGTTCGGCGGCGAGTGCGGTGGCGAGCCGTCCGGCCTCGGCGGCGACGGCGGGATCGTCCACCCCACCGGTGCCCGCCGCGGCATCGACGAGCAGGAGCAGATTGGGCTCGGAGTGCGGGAACTCGCGCTCCAGGGCCCGCGTGGCGTAGGTGGACTGGGCGCCCGGGTCCTCCCAGCCGCCACTTCCCAGCCGGTCGGCGACGCCGCCGCCCGCGACCACGGCCAGGGCCGTGACCAGCAGGGCGAGCAGCAGCGTGAGCCGCGGCCGTGCCGTGACGAACCGGGTCCACCCCCCGTCCGCCCCGAAGGACGGCGGATTCTTGACTTCGGACATGACTCGGTGTCCCCTTCACCGTGATTGCCAGGCCGCATAGACTGGCAAACACGAGCGTTCGCTCGCGTTTTTCAAGAATGCGAGCGATCTCTCGCGTTTGTCAATCACCCACGGGAAGCAGGGGATTGGACATGCCGGGGACACCCATGGGCAAAAGCACCGAAAAGGGGACCGAGGGCTCCAGCGCCAAGACCAGCGCCGCGACCAGCGCCAAGACCACCACCGGCGGCGCCACCGCCACCCCGCGCCGCCGCCAGGCCCGCGGCGAACGCCGGATCTCCCAGCTGCTGGCCGCCGCCGCCGGGGTGTTCTGCCGCACCGGCTACGCCGCGGCCAGCACCAACGCCATCGCCCGCGAGGCGGGCGTGTCGCCGGGCACCCTCTACCAGTACTTCCCGAACAAGGAGGCCATCGCGATCGAGCTCGGCGGCCAGCTGCTCCAGCGCGCGAACCAGGCGCACGGCCGGGCCTTCCTCCCGGAGAACCTCCAGCGCCCCCTGCCGGAGCTCCTCGACGCCGTCCTCGACCCGGTCATCGCCTTCAACTGCGAGAACCCCGCCTTCTGGGCGCTCATGCACGGCACCGGCATCCCCGGCATCGCCCAGGAGCACGAGGAGCTGCACGCCGGCCTGCTCACGCGGATCGAGGCCGTCCTGCGCGACTTCTGCCCCCGGGCCACACCCCTCGAGCTCGCCCACACCTCGAACATGATCCTGGGCATCTTCAAGTCGTCCCTCGACCTGATCCTGGCCCATGAGGGCGACGAACGCGCCGCCTACACCGCGGAGCTCAAGACCGTCCTGCTGCGCTACCTGGAGCCGATGATCACCAAGGCTCCCCCTCACTGAGCCGACCCGGGCCGCCCGCCCGCCGGCCCGCCCGGCCCACCCGCCGGCCGACCCGCCCGCCCGGCACGAGGCTTCCCGAGTGATCCATATCGGCCATTCGCCGACAGTTCGCCCATTCCTGCCAGTTTTGAGACCAGGATCGGAAGACTGGGAGCCGACGCTCGCTTTCATACCCCCCAGGGGTATAGTCTCGAAGTGTCGGGAGGACGGTGGAGCCATCGGCCGCCCCTTCCGGTGACCGGCACACGCCCCCGAAGAGGAGAACGACATGACCGCCGAGACGGACACCCAGACCACCACCGTCTACCGGGTGACCGGCATGACCTGCGGACACTGCGAGGGCGCGGTGACCACCGAGATCTCCGCCCTGCCGGGTGTCAGCACGGTCAAGGCCGTCGCCGCGACCGGCGAGGTCACCGTGGTCTCCGCCGCCCCGCTCGCGGACGAGGACGTCCGCGCCGCCGTCGACGAGGCCGGCTACGAGTTCGCCGGACAGGTCTGAGCGGCCCCGCCCCTCCCGCACGGCACCCGCGGCAGCCCCGCGGCACCCTGCCGGGCCGTGCCGGCCAGCTCATACTGGTCCCGTACGGCCCGGCCCTCCCCCTGGAGCCGGAACATGAGCAGCAGCACAGTGCACGACGGACCGATAACGGCGGTCGAGCTCTCGATCGGCGGGATGACCTGCGCCTCCTGCGCGGCCCGCATCGAGAAGAAGCTCAACCGGATGGACGGCGTCGAGGCCACGGTGAACTACGCCACCGAGAAGGCCCGCGTCTCCTACACCGGTGACGTCCGCGTCGCCGACCTGATCGCGACCGTCGTCAAGACCGGCTACACCGCCGAGGAGCCCCCGCCGCCCGCCCCGGAGGCCGCCGAAGAGGCACGGACCGGCGAGGTACCGACCGACGAGGTACGGACCGGGGCCGCCGACCCGGCGCTCGCCGCGCTGCGGCAGCGGCTGCTGGTCTCCGTCGCCCTCGCCCTGCCGGTCGTGCTGCTCGCGATGATCCCGGCCCTCCAGTTCGACAACTGGCAGTGGCTCTCCCTGACCCTCGCGGCCCCCGTCGTCATCTGGGGTGGGTTCCCCTTCCACAAGGCCGCCTGGACCAATGCCCGGCACGGCGCCGCCACCATGGACACCCTGGTCTCGGTCGGCACGCTGGCCGCCTTCGGCTGGTCGCTGTGGGCCCTGTTCTTCGGCCACGCGGGCATGCCCGGCATGCGCCACGGCTTCGACCTCACGGTCTCCCGGACCGACGGCTCCTCCGCCATCTACCTGGAGGTCGCGGCCGGCGTCGTCTCCTTCATCCTGCTGGGCCGCTACCTGGAGGCCCGCTCCAAGCGGAAGGCGGGCGCGGCCCTGCGGGCCCTGCTGGAACTGGGGGCCAAGGACGTCGTCGTCCTGCGCGCCGGACAGGAGGTCCGGATCCCGGTGGGCGCACTCGCGGTCGGCGACCGGTTCGTCGTCCGCCCCGGCGAGAAGATCGCCACCGACGGCACGGTCGTCGAGGGCAGCTCCGCCGTGGACGCCTCCATGCTGACCGGCGAGTCCGTCCCGGTCGAGGTCTCCGTGGGCGACTTTGTCACCGGAGCCACCGTCAACGCCTCGGGACGCCTGGTGGTCGAGGCCACCCGGATCGGCGCCGACACCCAGCTGGCCCGGATGGCCCGGATGGTGGAGGACGCACAGAACGGCAAGGCCGAGGTGCAGCGCCTCGCGGACCGGATCTCCGGCATCTTCGTCCCCGTCGTCCTGGCGATCGCACTCGGCACCTGGATCATCTGGCTGCTCATCACCGACGACCCCACCGCCGCCTTCACCGCCGCCGTGGCCGTCCTGATCATCGCCTGCCCGTGCGCCCTGGGCCTGGCCACCCCGACCGCCCTGATGGTCGGCACCGGACGGGGCGCGCAGCTCGGCATCCTGATCAAGGGGCCCGAGGTGCTGGAGTCCACCCGCCGCGTGGACACCGTCGTCCTGGACAAGACCGGCACCGTCACCACCGGCCGGATGACCCTCGAGGGCGTCCACACCGCCGCGGGCGTCGACGAGAGCGAACTCCTGCGCCTCGCCGGGTCCCTGGAGCACGCCTCCGAGCATCCGATCGCCCGGGCCGTGGCCACCGGGGCGGCGGAGCGGGCGGGCGCCCTGCCGGTCCCGGAGTCCTTCGAGAACGTCGCCGGGCTCGGCGTCCAGGGCGTGGTCGACGGGCACGCCGTCCTGGTGGGCCGCGAGCAGCTGCTGGCCGACTGGTCGATCGCCCTGCCGGCCGCACTGGCCGGGGCCAAGGCGGCCGCCGAGGCCGCGGGCAGCACCGCCGTCCTGGTGGCCTGGGACGGCGCGGCGCGCGGGGTCCTGACCGTGGCCGACGCGGTCAAGGAGACCAGCGCCGAAGCGGTCGCCCGGCTGCGCGCGCTCGGCCTCACCCCGGTCCTGCTGACCGGCGACAACAGGGCCGTCGCCGAGACGGTGGCCCGCGAGGTGGGCATCGACGAGGTGATCGCCGAGGTGCTCCCGCAGGACAAGGTGGACGTCGTACGCCGCCTGCAGGCGCAGGGCCGTACGGTCGCGATGGTCGGCGACGGGGTCAATGACGCGGCCGCGCTGGCCCAGGCGGACCTGGGGCTGGCCATGGGCACCGGCACGGACGCGGCCATCGAGGCGGGCGACCTGACCCTCGTACGGGGCGACCTGCGGGTCGCGGCGGACGCGATCCGGCTCTCCCGCCGGACCCTGGCCACCATCAAGGGCAATCTGTTCTGGGCCTTCGGCTACAACGTGGCGGCCCTGCCCCTGGCGGCCGCCGGCCTGCTCAATCCGATGATCGCGGGGGCCGCGATGGCCTTCTCCTCGGTCTTCGTGGTGACCAACAGCCTGCGGTTGCGCTCGTTCCGGTAGTGGATCGCCTCCTCACGGTCCGCACACTTCCTTCACGGGAGACGCAGATCACAGTGACCACAACGTAACCATCCGGGGTCGTCATGGGTCTAATGGGGCGATGCCAAGAACGTCTTGGGGGACGTTTCACGGAGACCTGGGGGGTTTCCGTGGGTATCCGCCGGCCGGGACACGTACCCGCGGGAGGCTTTGAGCGGCCCTCCCGAATCGAACGGGTCCCGGCACACCGACGCCCCGACTCGGGTCCCGTGGGGGGAATCCGTTTCGGGGAAAAGGGAAGCGCCCCGACCGTCGACCCGTGGGGGGATCGATGGCGGGGCGCTTCTCGTAAGCCTGGGGCTACCTGCGGTGCCGTCCGCGCGGCCGCACGCCGCGCGGTTGGAGAGCCTCGGGTCAGCGGGCCTCTACGGGCACGAAGTCGCGCAGGACCTCGCCCGTGTAGATCTGGCGCGGGCGACCGATGCGGGAACCCGGCTCCTTGATCATCTCGTGCCACTGGGCGATCCAGCCGGGCAGGCGGCCGAGCGCGAAGAGCACGGTGAACATCTCGGTGGGGAAGCCCATCGCCCGGTAGATCAGACCGGTGTAGAAGTCCACGTTGGGGTAGAGGTTGCGCTCGACGAAGTACTCGTCGGCCAGCGCGTGCTCCTCCAGCTTGAGCGCGATGTCGAGCAGCTCGTCGCTCTTGCCGAGCGCCGAGAGGACGTCGTGCGCCGCCGCCTTGATGATCTTCGCCCGGGGGTCGAAGCTCTTGTAGACGCGGTGTCCGAAGCCCATGAGGCGGACGCCGTCCTCCTTGTTCTTCACCTTGCGGATGAAGGCGTCGACGTCGCCGCCGTCGTTCTTGATGCCTTCCAGCATCTCGAGGACGGACTGGTTGGCGCCACCGTGCAGCGGGCCCCACAGGGCCGAGATGCCGGCGGAGATCGAGGCGAACATGTTCGCCTGCGAGGAGCCGACCAGACGCACGGTGGAGGTGGAGCAGTTCTGCTCGTGGTCCGCGTGCAGGATGAGCAGCTTGTCGAGCGCGTTGACCACGACCGGGTCCAGGTCGTACTCCTGGGCCGGCACGGAGAAGGTCATGCGCAGGAAGTTCTCGACGTAGCCGAGGTCGTTGCGCGGGTAGACCACCGGGTGGCCGACCGACTTCTTGTACGCGTAGGCCGCGATCGTCGGGAGCTTGGCCAGCAGCCGGATCGTCGAGAGGTGGCGCTGCTTCTCGTCGAAGGGGTTGTGGCTGTCCTGGTAGAACGTCGACAGCGCGCTGACCACGGAGGACAGCATCGCCATCGGGTGCGCGTCCCGCGGGAAGCCGTCGTAGAAGCGCTTCACGTCCTCGTGCAGCAGCGTGTGCTGGGTGATCTCGTTGCGGAACGACGCGAGCTGGTCGACGGTCGGCAGCTCGCCGTTGATCAGCAGGTACGCGACCTCGATGAAGGTCGAGCGCTCGGCGAGCTGCTCGATCGGGTAACCGCGGTAGCGCAGGATGCCCTGCTCACCGTCGAGGTAGGTGATCGCGGACTTGTAGGCCGCGGTGTTGCCGTAGCCGCTGTCCAAGGTGACGAGCCCGGTCTGGGCCCGCAGCTTCGAGATGTCGAAGCCCTGGTCACCGACGGTGCTCTCGACCACCGGGTAGGTGTATTCACCGTCCGCGTACCGGAGTACTACAGAGTTGTCGCTCACGTCATCCCTCACCGACGTAGTGCCTCTTCTTCGAGGTGCCCTGACTGCCTCTACCTTCCCCCATTTGGCGCAGGAGAGTGCACTCGGGGTCGGCCTTTGGTGCTTCTGACGGCACTGAGTGCCGCCAACCTCCTCATCCTGCCCCTCCGGGCCGGTTGCCGGAACCCCAAATGATCGATCATCTAGGTGATGTTTCCCACCGGTATCCGGCCGGACAGCCTCGCCGCGACCGCCGTGTACCTCCTGCCTGCGGAAACGGTACGCACCGCCTGGCCGAGCGCCTTGCGGGACCCGACGAGGACGACCAGTTTCTTCGCCCTGGTCACCGCCGTGTAGAGCAGGTTGCGCTGGAGCATCATCCAGGCCCCGGTGGTGACGGGGATCACGACCGCCGGATATTCACTCCCCTGTGAACGGTGAATGGTGACGGCGTACGCGTGGGCCAGCTCGTCGAGCTCCCCGAACTCGTACCCGATCTCCTCGTCCTCCTCCGTCCGGACCGTCAGGCGCTGCTCGTCCAGGTCCAGACCGGTGACCACACCGACCGTGCCGTTGAAGACGCCGTTGGCGCCCTTCTCGTAGTTGTTCCGGATCTGGGTCACCTTGTCGCCCACCCGGAAGACCCGGCCGCCGAACCTCTTCTCCGGCAGGTTCGGCCGGGCGGGCGTCATCGCCTGCTGGAGCAGCCCGTTGAGGTTTCCGGCGCCGGCCGGGCCGCGGTGCATCGGCGCGAGCACCTGGACGTCCCGGCGCGGGTCCAGCCCGAATCTGGCCGGAATCCTGCGGGCGGCCACGTCCACGGCCAGCACTCCGGCCGCCTCCGTGTCCTCCTCCGGGAAGAGGAAGAAGTCCGGCAGGCCGTCCGTGATCGGCGGCAACCCGGTGTTGATCCGGTGGGCGTTGGTGACCACGCCGGACTGCTGCGCCTGCCGGAAGATCCGGGTCAGGCGCACCGCGGGCACCGGGCCGCCCTCGGCCAGCAGGTCCCTCAGCACCTCGCCGGCGCCGACCGACGGCAGCTGGTCCACGTCGCCGACGAGCAGCAGGTGCGCCCCCGGCGCGACCGCCTTGACCAGTTTGTTGGCCAGCAGCAGGTCCAGCATCGAGGCCTCGTCCACGACGACCAGGTCCGCGTCAAGCGGCCGCTCCCGGTCGTACGCCGCGTCCCCGCCGGGCTTGAGCTCCAGCAGTCGGTGCACCGTGGAGGCCTCGGCCCCCGTGAGCTCGGCCAGCCGCTTGGCCGCCCGGCCGGTGGGTGCGGCCAGCACGACCTTGGCCTTCTTGGCCCGGGCCAGCTCGACGATCGAGCGCACGGTGAAGGACTTTCCGCAGCCCGGCCCGCCCGTGAGGACGGCGACCCGGCGGGTCAGCGCCAGCTTGACCGCGTCCCGCTGCTCGGGGGCGAGCGTGGCCCCCGTCCGCCCGGCGAGCCAGCCCAGGGCCTTCTCCCAGTCCACATCCTGGAAGCCCGGCATCCGGTCGTCCTCGGCGTGCAGGAGCCGGCGCACCTGCCCGACCAGCGACAGCTCGGCCCGGTGGAAGGGCACCAGGTACACGGCGGTCAGCGGGTCCGGCCCGCCCTGCGGATCGGGTACGGACTCCCGTACGACCCCTTCCGGGTCGGCGGCGAGCTCGGCCAGGCAGTCGATCACCAGCCCCGTGTCCACCTGGAGCAGCTTGACCCCGTCGGCGATGAGCCGGTCCTCGGGCAGGAAGCAGTGCCCCTGGTCGGTGGACTGGGACAGGGCGTACTGGAGGCCGGCCTTGACCCGCTCGGGACTGTCGTGCGGGATGCCGACGGCCTGGGCGATGCGGTCGGCGGTCAGGAAGCCGATGCCCCACACGTCGGCGGCGAGCCGGTAGGGCTGGTTCTTCACCACGGAGATGGAGGCGTCCGCGTACTTCTTGTAGATGCGCACGGCGATGGAGGTGGAGACGCCGACGCCCTGGAGGAAGACCATGACCTCCTTGATGGCCTTCTGCTCCTCCCAGGCGGCGCCGATCAGCTTCGTCCGCTTGGGGCCGAGCCCCGGCACCTCGATCAGCCGCTTCGGCTCGCCCTCGATGACGTCGAGGGTGTCGGTGCCGAAGTGCTCCACGATCCGCTCGGCGATCTTCGGACCGATGCCCTTGATCAGGCCGGAGCCCAGGTAGCGGCGGATGCCCTGGATGGTCGCCGGGAGGACGGTCCGGTAGTTCTCCACGGTGAACTGCTTGCCGTACTGCGGGTGGGAGCCCCAGCGGCCCTCCATGCGCAGGGACTCTCCGGGCTGGGCGCCCAGCAGCGAGCCGACCACCGTGAGCAGGTCGCCGCTGCCGCGGCCGGTGTCCACGCGGGCGACCGTGTACCCGCTCTCCTCGTTGGCGTAGGTGATGCGCTCGAGCACGCCGTCGACCACCGCCAGTTGCACCGCGCGCGGCGCCCCGTCTGCTGCCATGACCCGAAACTACCGGGCGGCGCCGACAGCGCGTCATGCCTGTGGACAACGCAAAGGGGGTCCCGCCTCGCGGCCGGACCCCCTCACGGTTACCCCTCCCGTGTCGGACTTCCCGATCCCCCCAGATCCCTCCCCGGAAGCACCGACGCAACATACGACCCGCGATGCGCCCGGAGGGTTGCACCCGGAGGTACAGCTTTACGTTTCCGTTACCCAACGCCTACTCAAGGTGCCGGTGAATCGCCACAGAAGTAGCGTTTCCGGCATGAGTGAATCTTCATTCCAGGACGACGTGCTGGGCGAACTCGGCGACGACAAGCTGACCGAGATCGCCGGCCTGCTCGGCACGGACACCGCCGGTGCCAAGGAGACCGTCACCGAGACCGTCGGCGCCATGACCGGCGACCTGCGGCAGAAGGCGGACGCGGACGACGCCGACGGCGCGGAGGTGCGGCGCGCCCTCGCCGAGGTGACCGAGCCCCCGCTGGAGGGCGTGGCCACGCTCGGCGGCCTCGGCGGCCTGCTCAGCGGCGGAATGATGGCCGGGGTGCTGGCCAAGGTGAGCAAGCCCGTGGCCAACGCCGTCTCGAAGAGGACCGGCATCCCCGCGGCCGCCATCAGCCGGGTCATCGAGATGCTGATCCCGGTCGTGCTGGCGGTCCTCGCCCGGCGCGCCTCCGGCAAGGCCGCGGGCACCGGCAAGCCCGGGGCGGCCGGCGCGGCCCCCGGCGGCGGCGGCGCGACCCCCGCGGCGGGCGGCGGCCTCGGCGACCTGCTGGGCGACATCCTCGGCGGCGGCAAGAAGTGACCCCTGCGGGGGGCCTGTTGCCACCCGCTCCGCCTAGAGTTGGGCCATGGCTGAGACCGTGCGGCTACGCGACCCGGAACCGGGGGACCTGGGGTGGATCGTGCAGCGCCACGGCGCGCTGTACGCCGCCGAGTACGGCTGGAACAGCGACTTCGAGGGCCTGGTCGCCCGGATCGTCGCGGACTTCGCCCAGGACCACGACCCCTACCTCGAACGGGTGTGGATCGCGGAGCTGGACGGCCGGCCCGTCGGCTCGGTGATGTGCGTACGGGAGGAGGGCGCGCCCGGCACCGCCCGGCTGCGGCTGCTCCTCGTCGACCCGCAGGGCCGCGGCCGCGGCGTCGGCAGTCTGCTGGTCGACACCGTCGTGGCCTTCGCCCGTTCGGTCGGCTACCGCGAGCTGGTGCTGTGGACCAACGACGTGCTGACGGATGCCCGCGAGCTCTACCTGCGGGCCGGGTTCACCCTGATCGCGGAGCGGCCGCACCGCTCGTACGGGGTGAGCCTGACGGGACAGGACTGGCGGCTCCCGCTCCAGGAGGACCGCCCGCACTGAGCCCGGCCGGCGCCGGGACCGGTGCCGGAGGCCGGGACGCAGCCCGGGACGGGGCCAGCGAGGTCAGTGCCACCCCTCCCACCAGGAGTACGGCCGCCAGCCAGCGCAGTCCCGAGACGGACTCCCCGAGGACCAGGGCCGCGGAGGACATCCCGAACACCGGGACCAGCAGCGAGAACGGGGCCACCGAGGAGGCCGGGTAGCGGCGCAGCAGGTATCCCCAGGCGCCGAAGCCGAAAACGGTGGACACCCAGGCGACGTAGCCGATGACGGCCGCCCCGGACCAGTCCAGGGCCCGCAGTGCCGCCAGGTCGCGCTCGGGTCCCTCCAGCAGCAGCGAGAGCGCGAGCAGCGGCAGCACCGGAACCGTGCACACCCACACCATGAAGTTCAGGGCGTCGGGCGGGGAGGCCCTGCGGGTCAGGACGTTGGACACGCCCCAGCAGGCGGCGGCCGCCACGACCAGGGTGAAGCCGAGCACCGGGCCGGAGGTCCCGCCGTCGACCGCGGCGACGGCGATCCCGGCGAGCGCCACGCCCATGCCGAGCACCCGCACCCGGCCCGGCCGCTCGCGCAGCACGACGGCTGCGAGGACGGCGGTGAAGACGGCCTGGATCTGGAGGACGAGGGAGGACAGCCCGGCCGGCATCCCGGCGTCCATGCCGGTGAAGAGCAGGCCGAACTTGGCGATGCCGAGGGCGACCCCGACCCCGGCGATCCACTTCCAGGCGACCTTGGGCGGCCCGACGAAGAACACGGCGGGCAGGGCGGCGACGAGGAAGCGCAGGGCGGACAGGAGCAGCGGCGGGAAGTGGTCGAGGCCGATCTCGATGACGACGAAGTTGAAGCCCCAGACGGCGGCGACGAGTACGGCGAGTGCGGTGTGTACGGGACGCATGCTTCGAGCATCGACCGCCCGACCATGTAGCACCAGCGCGGATCTCTTCCGCGATGGATGAAGCGTTGCTTACGGATACTCCTGGTGCCACGATGGAGGCATGCTCGATCTCGCCCGGCTGCGCGCCCTGCACGCCGTCTCCGTCCACGGCTCGGTCGCCGGCGCTGCGGCCGCCCTCGGCTACACCCCCTCGGCGGTCTCGCAGCAGATCTCCAAGCTGGAGCGGGAGACCCGCACCACCCTGCTGGAGCGCCGCGGGCGCGGGGTCGCGCTCACCGAGGAGGCCCGCCATCTGGCCGATACGGCCCAGGAGTTGCTGGCGATCGTGGAGCGCGCCGAGACCACCCTGGAGGAGCGGCGCGGACAGCCGAGCGGACTGCTGACGGTGGCCGCCTTCGCCTCGGCGGCGCGCGGGCTGCTGCCGCAGGTGCTGGCCGATCTGGCCCGTCGGCATCCGGCGCTGGACGTACGGCTGACCGAGGTGGACCCGCACCTGTCGGTGGAACTGGTGGCCCGGGGGGTCACCGATCTGGCGGTGGCGCACGACTGGGACATCGCCCCGCTGCCCGCGCCCGAGGGGATCGAGCAGGCGGTGATCGGGGATGACCTCTGCGACCTGGTGGTGCCGGCCGGACACCCCTTCACCACGCGCAACGTCATCCGGCGCGCCGACCTCGGCGGCGAGCGCTGGGTCTGCCAGCCGCCCGGCCGGGTCTGCCACGACTGGCTGGTGCGGACCCTGCGCACCGCCGGCTTCGAGCCCGACATCGCGCACGTCGCGGAGGAGAACCACACCATCGTCGCCCTGGTCGCGGCCGGGCTCGGGGTGGCCGTCGTACCCCGGCTGGGCACCGGCGCGCTGCCGCCGGGGGCGGTGACCGTACCGCTGGAGCCGGGCCCCGTACGCCGGCTGTACGCCCTGTGGCGGACCGGCGCCGCCCGGCGCCCCGCGATCACCGAGGCCGTCCGCACCCTCCAGGAGCACTGGGCCCAGGGGGCCTCTTGTCAATCAGGCCGGGCTCGCGGGGCCTGATCGGCAAGACCCGAAAGAGACGGCCCAGCCCCGACGGGGTCGGTTGTGCCGGGGTGTCCCCGCAGGGCGTCGAACGCAACCGCCCCGCACGGCGCGCCACCCCGCCACGTTCGGCGCCCGAGGAGACACCCCGGCACGCGGCCGGCCCCGTCGGCCCCGGCCCGTCGGCCCCGGCCCCCCGCCCCCCGGCCGACAGGCCCCGCCCGCCCCGCCCCGGAGGGGCGACACGCAGCGACACGCCCGGCCCCGCCCGAACGGCACCGGTAGGGTCCGGCGCGTGCCGAACCACGCCTCGCGCCGGAACCTGCTCGCCGCAGCCGCCCTGGTCGCCGTCACGGCCGCCGGGGGCGTGTCCGTCGCGACCGGTCCCCACGGCGCCCCCGACGACTCACGACCCCCCGGCGGCCGCCCGGGCCGGGCACGGCTGCGCGCCCTCGTGGACCGGATGAGCCTCGACGAGAAGATCGGGCAGCTCTTCGTCTCACGGGCCTACGGACACTCGGCGACCGATCCCGACCCGGCGGACGCCGAGAAGAACATGGAGATGTTCGGGGTGCGCACCGCCGCCGAGCTGGTCTCCCGCTACCACCTCGGCGGGATCATCTACTTCGCCTGGGCCCACAACACCCGCGGCCCGCAGCAGATCGCCTCGCTCTCGGTCGGCCTCCAGCAGGCCGCGCTCACCACCGGCGCCCGGATCCCCCTGCTGCTCTCCACCGACCAGGAGCACGGCGCCGTCGCCCGGATCGGCAAGCCGGCGACCCTGCTGCCGGGGGCGATGGCGCTCGGCGCGGCCGGCTCCACCGCCCACGCCCGGCGGGCCGCCCGCATCGCGGGCTCCGAGCTGGCCGCCATGGGCATCCGGCAGGACTACGCGCCGGTGGCCGACGTCAACGTCAATCCGGCCAATCCGGTGATCGGCGTACGGTCCTTCGGTTCCGACCCGCACGCCGTGGCCGAGCTGGTCGCCGCCCAGGTCCGCGGCTACCAGGGCGCCGGGGTGGCCGCCACCGCCAAGCACTTCCCCGGTCACGGGGACACCGAGACCGACAGCCACGTCGGCCTGCCGGTGATGCGGCACACCCGGGCCGCCTGGGAGGAGCTGGACGAGCCGCCCTTCCGGGCCGCCGTGGAGGCGGGAGTGGACGCCATCATGACGGCGCACATCGTCTTCCCGGCGCTCGATCCCTCGGGGGACCCGGCGACCCTCTCCCGGCCGATCGTCACCGGTCTGCTGCGCGAACGCCTCGGCTTCGAGGGGGTGGTGATCACCGACGCCCTCGACATGGCCGGGGTCCGCCAGAAGTACGGGGACGACCGCGTCCCCGTACTGGCCCTGCTCGCGGGCTGCGACCAGCTGCTGAACCCCCCGGACCTGGGGCTCGCCCACCGCAGCGTGCGGGCGGCCGTCGAGTCGGGCGAGCTGACGCAGGCCCGCATCGAGCAGTCGGTGCTGCGGATCCTGGAACTGAAGTCACGCCGGGGCCTGTTCGACGAGGCGTACACCACCGGCCGGGAGGTGGACGGCGCCGTGGGAATCCAGGAGCACCTGGACGCCGCCGACGCGATCGCGGCCGCGACGACGACCCTGCTGGCCGATCCCCTCGGGCTGGTGCCGTTCGATGCGAAGGCCGGGCCACGGCTGCTGGTCACCGGGACGGACCCGGTCTCCCCCACGGGTACCACCGGACCCCCTACGGCCGTACTGGCCCGGGAGCTGACCGCGCTGGGCTGCCGGGCCACGGCGGTTCCGCCCGCCCGCGCCGTGGCCGCCGCGGCCGGTCACGCGGCGGTGCTGGTGTGCACGTACAACGTCCCGGAGGGCGAGAGCCCGCAGCGCACGCTGGTGGCGGACCTGATCGCCACCGGGGTCCCGGTCGTCTCGCTGGCGGTCCGCAACCCGTACGACCCGGCCCGGCTGCCGGCCTGCGCGGCGGAGCTGGCGACGTACTCCTGGACGGACGTGGAGATGCGGGCGGCGGCCCGGGTGCTCACGGGGGCGCTGCGGCCCGCCGGGCGCCTGCCCGTCCCGGTCCCGGGCCGCTACCCGCTGGGCCACGGGCTGACGCGCTGATTGCTCAGGGCGCCGGCCCGCGGCCCGTGTGTCCCGGCTCCCCGGTACCGGCTCCCCGGTCAGGGGTGTCCGGTACCGGCTCCCCGGTCAGGGCCGTCCGGTCACGGCCGCAGCTGCGGCTCGCGCTCCGGGTCGTGCCGGTCGAGCTGCGCGTCCGGCGCCGCCAGCGGCGCCGCCTTCCCCGCGTCGGCGAGCGCGGCGGCCGGGGCCACCCCGGCCCACTGCAGGATCTTCGCGGTGGCGAGGGCCTTCTCGCCGTCCATGAGCTTGGAGACGTTCGCCCCGTGGTTGGCGCCCGGCGCGATCATCACGTAGCTGTCGCGCACCCCGTAGCCGAGGCGGAACGGCTCGGCGCCCCACGGGTCGTTCTGCCCGTACACGAAGAGCATCCGGTCGGCGTTGGTGCGCACCCACTTGTCGACGTCCGCCATCACCCCCGGCTGGAAGGTCATGGGGATGTCGCGGGGCACGAAGTTGCGCGGCGGCTGGTAGCCGTAGCGGCTCAGGCCCTTGAGGTGCGCCTGCTTGATGTCCGGGGACCCGAGCTGCGTACCCGCCTGGTAGTAGTACGGCGTGTACGTCTCCAGGCCCTGGTCGGCGTAGGCCGAGAAGCCGGAGATCGCGTCGATCGTGTCCCAGATCTCCTGGTCGCTCGCGGTGGCGGCGGCCGGGATCGAGGCGCAGTCGGCGAGCAGGCTGTACTGCCAGAAGGCCCACACGTAGTCGAGCACGACGGCCTCGTACGCCTTGTCGAGGTTGCCGATGGTGGTGAAGGTCCAGCCGTTCTCGGCCGCGGCGACGGCGTACTTGGCCTCCAGCGGCTCGCGGCGGACGAGCGCCTCGCGCTGGACCGCGTTCAGCCTGTCGCGGCACTCCTTGGTGCCGACCTTGGCGAAGAACCGGTCGTAGGCCGAGTCCTCGTTGTTGACGACGTCGTTGGGCGCGACGTAGGCGACCACACCGTCCATGTCGCGCGGGTAGAAGCGCTCGTAGTACGTCGCCGTCATCCCGCCCTTGCTGGCGCCCGTGGACAGCCAGTTCTTCTTGTAGATCTTCTTCAGCGCGGTGAAGATGCGGTGCTGGTCACTGGCGGCCTGCCAGATGTCCAGGTTCGACCAGTTGGCCGGGTCGGGCCGGGAGGGCGTGAAGAATCGATACTCCATGGACACCTGGTTGCCGTCGATGATGGTCGTCGGCTCACTGCGGCGCGGGCTGGTGTTGACGTTGTAGCCGGAGGTGAAGAACACCGACGGCCGCGAGACGTCCTTGTGCAACAGGGTCAGGCGCTGCTTGAAGGTGCCCTTCCACGGCTGCCGGTGGTCCACCGGCTGCTCGTAGTTCAGTACGAAGAAGCGGTAGCCGGGGTACGGCTTCTCCTCGATCAGGCTCATCCCGGGAATGCCGAGGATCTGGTCCTTGATGTCCGTGGCGGCCGCGGGCTCCGCGGCTGTGGCCGCTTGCGCCGTGGAGCCGGCCGCGCCCATGGTGCCGATGAGCACCACGAGCGACAGCAGCCATCCGAGCGTCTTGCGCATTCACCCTCCCCTTGAGTTCACTTCGGTCGCCGTGAACCTAGCCGGGTCAACGCATCACTGACCAGACCCAGTTGGGCCTGTCCCTCAGCACAGGATCCAGCCGGAATCGACCGATCCGGCCCCCACGCTCCCCTTTACATACACGCAGCGGCTGATCGCGCCGACGGTGACAGGCCCGGCATATCGGGTGAATCCCCCGGCCTCGCGCACCGGAGCCCCACCGCGCGGCTGGATGCTCACCGCCATCCGCCGCCGCTCACCGGTGACCGTGGCCACGGTCACCGCGCAGGCCTGGTTGCGGCTCTTGTAGACGCGCACCTCGCCCGTCTCGAACGCCACCGTCCTCGCCAGCCGGCCCGCGCACCGCTCGGTCGCGGCCTGCGCCGCCGGCGGCGCGAACAGCCCGCCCGCACAGAGCCACAGCACCGCCGCGAACACCCCCAGGGACGCGACTCTGCGGCCGCGTCTCCTCAACCCCTGCAACACCCTGTCCCCCGATCGGTCGCACGTACAGCACACGCACGCACGTACGACGCCCGAACTTCCCGGATGGTTGCCGCGCGCAAGGGTCCGGCCGGCCCGTGCCGGGCGCCCCTCCCCCGTACGAGTGCATCCACGACCTCCCGGCAGGACAGCGGGAGTTGACCCCCGGAAGGGCGATTACGCTAGGTGATCGCCAACCCGCTCGCCGTGACCCCGACCTGGCCGTGAAAGGCACTGAGATGACGAACGACCTGCTCGACCGCAAGCTGGAACGCGCCTTCACGCACCTGGACGCCGACGGGAGCGGCGTCATCGACGCCGACGACATCATCGCGCTCGGCTCCCGGCTGCTGACGGCCCTCGCGGAGCCGGACACCTCGCCCAAGGCGGACCTGGTGATGGGCGGCCTGGCCGACTTCTGGCAGGACCTCTTCACCGAGCTGGACATCGACCGGGACGGCCAGGTCACGCCCGAGGAGTACAAGGTGGGCATGACCCGCCTGTACGCGCAGGGCGGGCCCGCCTACGACCGCTCGTTCCGCCCGATGATGCGGGCGATCCTCACGATCGTCGACACCGACGACGACGGGCGCATCAGCCCGCAGGAGTTCCACCGGGCGCAGGAGGTCTTCGACACGCAGCTGAGCCCCGCCGACACCGAGGCGCTCTTCCGGCGGATCGACGCGGACGGGGACGGCTCCCTGACGGTCGACGAACTGCTCGACGCGGTACGCGAGTACTACACCGGCACCGACGAGGACGCCCCGGGGAACCTGCTGTTCGGCGAGTTCTGATCCCGGGGCCCCGCACGACGGGCCCTCAGGCCGCCGCGCGCTCGTCCTCGCCGACGAAGGTGCGCCACAGCTCGGCGTACCGGCCGCCGCGCGCGAGGAGTTCGGCGTGGGTGCCGTCCTCCACGACCCGGCCGCGGTCCATGACCACGACCCGGTCGGCGCGCGCCGCGGTGGTCAGCCGGTGGGCGACCACCAGGGTGGTGCGCTTGCCGGCGAGCCGGTCCGTCGCCCGGTTGACCTGGGCCTCGGTGGCGAGGTCGAGGGCGGCGGTGGCCTCGTCGAGCAGCAGCACGTCCGGGTCGACGAGCTCGGCCCGGGCCAGTGCGATCAGCTGGCGCTGGCCCGCGGAGAGGTTGCGGCCCCGCTCGGCGACGGTGTGCAGGTAGCCGCCGTCGAGGGTGGCGATCATGTCGTGGGCGCCGACCGCCCGGGCGGCGGCCTCCACCTCGGCGTCGCTCGCCCCGGGGCGCCCGTAGGCGATGGCGTCGCGGACGGTCCCCGGGAAGAGGTAGGCCTCCTGGGGGACGACGCCCAGGCGGTGGCGGTACGCCGTCAGGTCCAGCTCCCGCAGGTCGACGCCGTCGGCGGTGACCCGGCCGGAGGTCGGATCGTAGAACCGGGCCACCATCTTGACCAGGGTGGACTTGCCGGCTCCGGTCTCGCCGACGAAGGCCACGGTCTGCCCGGCGGGTATCCGCAGGCTGATGCCGGCCAGGGCCTCCCCCTGCTCGCCCCGCTCCTCGGCCGTCCCGTACTGGAAGCGGACGTCCTCGAAGGCGATCTCGCCGCCGAGCGACTCCAGTGCGCGGGGCCGGCCGGGCAGCGGGGTGGTGGTGGGCTCGCGCAGCAGCCCCTGGATCCGGCCGAGGGCGACCGTGGCCTGCTGGTAGCCGTCGAAGACCTGGGAGAGCTGCTGGACGGGCGCGAAGAACAGGTCGATGTAGAGCAGGTACGCGACCAGCGCACCGGTGGTGAGCGTCCCGGCCTCCACCCGGCCCGCGCCGACGATCAGCACGGCGGCCGCGGCGCCCGAGGACAGCAGCTGCACGAAGGGGAAGTAGACGGATATCAGCCACTGGCCGCGGACCCGGGCCTCCCGGTACGAGTGGCTGCGCTCGGCGAAGCGCTTGGCGCCCGAGCCCTCGCGGCGGAAGGCCTGGACGATGCGCAGGCCCGAGACGGACTCCTGCAGGTCGGCGTTGACCAGGCTGACCCGGTCGCGGGCGAGCTCGTAGGCGGCGACGGACCTGCGGCGGAACACGATCGTGCCGACGACCAGGACGGGCAGGGTCGCGAAGACGATCAGCGCCAGCTCGACGTCCAGGACGAGCAGGGCGATCAGGATGCCGAAGAAGGTGAAGACGGAGACGACGGCGGTGACGAGCCCGGTCTGGAGGAACGAGCTCAGCGAGTCCACGTCGGTGGTCATCCGCGTCATGATCTTGCCGGTCAGCTCGCGCTCGTAGTAGTCGAGGCCGAGGCGCTGGAGCTGGGCGAAGATCTTGACGCGCAGGGAGTACAGCACGCGTTCGCCGGTACGGCCCGTCATCCGGGTCTCGGCGAACTGCGCGGCCCACTGCGCGACGACGACGGCCAGGGCGAGCCCGGCGGCCACCCAGACGGCGCCGAGCACGGCCTGCTCCACGCCCTGGTCGATGCCGTGCCGGATCAGGATCGGCAGCAGGAGTCCGGCCCCCGCGTCCGCGGCGACGAGGCCGAGGCTGATGGCGAGCGGCGCCCAGAAGCCGTGGAGCAGGCGGCGCAGGCCGTAGCTCTCCTCGGCGGCCGCGGCGCGGGTCTCGTCCACCTCGGGCCGGTCGTCGGCGGGCGGCAGCGCGGCCACCTGAGCCAGCAGTTCGGGCGTGGCGGGCATCCCGGCGGCGGCTCCGGCCATGGAGTGCCCGGCTCCGGGCCCGCCGCTCCCGGCGGCGGGGACAGCGGCTGCGGGCGCGGCTCCGGACGCGGCGGCCGCGGTGTCGAGGTCCTCCTGGCGGCGCCAGAGCTCGGGGGTGACACCGCCGGCGACCCTGCGCTTGGCGTTGACGGGCTCGGAGTCGATCTCGGCCTCGAGCTCGATGCCGCGTTCGACGTCCCGGTCGAGCTCGCGCTCGAACTCGGTCATCACCCGGGCGTCCGGGGTCCGCGGCGAGGCGGCGCCGAGCGCGTCGGGGTCGGTGAGCAGCCTGCGGAAGAGCGCCGACCGGCTCTCCAGCTGCTCGTGCGTCCCGATGTCGGCGAGCCGCCCGCGGTCGAGCACGGCGATCCGGTCGGCCAGCGCGAGCGTGGAGCGGCGGTGGGCGATCAGCAGGGTGGTCCGGCCGGCCATGACGGAGCGCAGGGCCTCGTGGATCTCGTGCTCGACGCGGGCGTCCACGGCGGAGGTGGCGTCGTCGAGGAGCAGCAGCCGGGGGTCGGTGAGGATGGCCCGGGCGAGGGCGATGCGCTGGCGCTGGCCGCCCGAGAGGGTGAGCCCCTGCTCGCCGACCTTGGTGTCGTACCCGGCGGGCAGGGCCTGGATGAACCCCTCGGCCTGGGCGGCGCGGGCGGCGGCCTCGATCTGCTCCTCGGTGGCGCCGGGATGCCCGTATGCGATGTTGGCGCGGATCGTGTCGGAGAAGAGGAAGGAGTCCTCGGGGACCAGTCCGATCGCGCCGCGCAAGGACGCGTACGTCAGGTCGCGGACGTCCTGGCCGCCGACGCGGACGGTGCCGCCGTCGGCGTCGTAGAACCGGGGCAGCAGGAGTGCGACGGTGGACTTGCCGCTGCCGGAGGCCCCGACGACGGCGACGGTCTCCCCCTCCGCCACCGTGAGCGAGAACCCGTCGAGGACGGGCCGCTCGGGGTCGTAGCCGAAGCGGACGTCGTCGAACTCGACGGTGGCGGGTGCGTCGGCGGGCAGCTCGTGGGTGCCCTCGTGGATCTCGGGCTCGGTGTCGATCAGCTCGAACACGCGCTCCACGCCGGCGCGGGCCTGCTGTCCGACGGTGAGGACCATGGCGAGCATGCGGACGGGCCCGACGAGCTGGGCGAGGTAGGTGGAGAAGGCGACGAACGTACCGAGGGTGACCTGGCCCTTGGTGGCCATCCAGCCGCCGAGGGCCAGCATGGCGACCTGCGCGAGCGCGGGGACGGCCTGGAGGGCGGGGGTGTAGCGCGAGTTGAGGCGGATGGTCCGCATCCGCCCGGCGAAGAGCCGGCGGCCCGCGTCGCGCAGCTTGCCGGTCTCCTGCTCCTCCTGGCCGAAGCCCTTGACGACACGGACGCCGGTCACGGCGCCGTCGACGACGGTCGCGACGGCGGCGGCCTGGCCCTGGGCCCACCAGGTGGCGGGGAAGAGCTTCTTGCGGCTGCGCTTGGCTATGAACCACAGGGCGGGGGCCATGAGCAGGGCGACGAGGGTCAGCAGCGGCGAGAGCCAGAGCATGATCCCGAGGGATATCCCGAAGAGCAGGAAGTTCCCGATCGTCATGGGCAGCATGAAGAGCAGGCCCTGGATCAGCTGGAGGTCGCTGGTGGCACGGCCGACGACCTGACCGGTGTTCAGCTCGTCCTGCCGCCGCCCGTCGAGGCGGGCGATCGTGGCGTACATGTCCGTGCGCAGGTCGTGCTGCACGTCGAGGGCGAGCCGCCCGCCGTAGAACCGGCGTATGTAGGTCAGCACGTACACGAGCAGGGCGGCGGCTATGAGCATCGCGGCCCAGGGCGCCATGGGCTTGCTCTGGTCCCCGATGACGTCGTCGATGATCACCTTGGTGACCAGCGGCACGATCGCCATGAGCGCCATGCCGGCCAGCGAGGAGCCGAGCGCGAGCAGCACATTGGTCCTGTAACGCCAGGTGTAGGCCGCCAGCCGCTTGCCCCAGCCCTGTTTCTCCCCAGCCGCTGTCTCTGCCGCCGCCACGTGAGGCCTCCCCGTTCGTCCTGTCCTGCCGGAAGCGCCAACGCTCCGACCGGGGGATTTCATCCCGCCGCAACAATCGCACTGCCGTACGGCGGGGGCGCGCGGGCCGCGTCCGACCGGGGCGAGGGGAGGGGTCCGGCCCTGTCAAGTCACGACTTTCCGGATCTGGGCCCGGCCGGGTGCGCCGCCGATTCTGGAAGCACAGCCGGCCGCCGACCGCGGCGGCGGGACCGAAGGGATCCAGGACCATGTCCACTCACGAACACCGGACCGGCAGCACGAGCGGCAGCGCCCACGGCGGCTTCATCCAGCGGACCGCCCGCGCCGTCGTCCCCTTCGTCACCGCTTTCCTCATCGCGCTGTTCGCGGCGAAGATCGTGGCGCTGCTGACGGACAGCACGTGGGTACGGCTGGCGACAGCAATGGGCGTGGCCGTGGTCAGCCTCCTCGCGTACCCGTACGAGGAGCAGGAAGGGCGGTCCGGCGGCTGACGCGGCTGCGTCCCCTCAGAGGTGCGTCGGGGCGAACATCCTCAGGGTGGCCGGGAGGACCAGGACCGAGGGGCCCGGGGCCGCCAGGGCCTTCCTCAGGTCGGCGGCCAGGGACTCCGGGGTGGTGGTGGCGGCCGGGACGCCGAAGGACTCCGCCAGGGCGACGAAGTCGGGGCCGGTCAGCCGGGTACCGGTCTCGCAGCCGTACTCGCGCAGGATGCCGTAGCCGCCGTCGTCCACGATCAGCCAGGTGACGTCGAGGTCGTGCTGCTTCGCCGTGGCCAGCTCCGCGACGGAGTACATCGCGCCGCCGTCGCCGGAGACCGCCAGGACCGGGGTGCCCGGTTCCGCGACGCACGCGCCGAGGGCCGCCGGGAAGGCGTAGCCGAGGCCGCCGGCGCCCTGGGCCGAGTGCATGGTGTTGGGGTGCTTCGGGTCGAAGGCGGACCAGGCCCAGTAGGACAGGACCGTCATGTCCCAGAAGGACGGGGAGCGGGCGGGAAGGGCGGCCCGGACGGAGGTGAGGAGCTGCTGCTCCAGGGCCAGGTCCTGGCCGGCCAGGCGGGCCGCGATGTCCGCGAGGACCAGGCGCACGCGCTCCGGGGCCGACGGGTCCTCGCGCTCGGACACTGTCTCCAGCAGGGCCTGGAGGCCGAGGCGGGCGTCCGCGTGGATGCCGAGGCCGGCGTGGTTCGACTCCAGCTTGCCGAGGTCCGCCTCGATCTGGACGACCCGGCCCGTCGGGAAGAAGGTGTGGTAGTTCGACGACAGCTCACCGAGGCCCGAGCCGACGACCAGCAGGACGTCCGCGTCCTCCAGGAAGTCCGTCATGTGACGGTCCTCCAGCCAGGACTGGAGCGAGAGCGGGTGGGTCCACGGGAAGGCGCCCTTGCCGCCGAAGGTGGTGACGACGGGTGCGTTCAGCCGCTCGGCCAGCTGCCTGAGCTTGCCCGCGGCGTCCGAGCGGACGACCCCGCCGCCCGCGATGATCACCGGGCGGGTGGCGTTCTCCAGCCAGTGGGCGGCGAGCGCCGTGAGCTCGGGCCGCGGGGCGAGCTCGTGCGGGGTCGCGTCCACGCCCGTGACCTGCGGGATGACGGTCTCGGCCCGCAGCACGTCCTCCGGGATCTCGACGAACACCGGGCCGTGCGGGGCCGTCAGGGCCGACTCCCAGGCCTCCGCGATCACGGAGGGGATCTGGGAGGGGGTGCGGACCGTGTGGACGGACTTCACCACGTCCCGGAAGGACGCCGACTGCTCCCGCAGCTCGTGCAGGTGTCCGCGCCGCCCGCCGCCGAGGCCCGCCACCGGGACCTGGGAGGAGATCGCGAGGACCGGGGCCGAGGCGGCCGCCGCCTCCGCCAGGGCGGGCAGCGCCATCAGCGCGCCCGGGCCGGTGGAGAGCAGCAGCGGCACCGCCTCGCCCGTGATCCGGCCGTAGGCGTCGGCGGCGAAGCCCGCGTTGTTCTCCGTACGCAGCCCCACGAGGCGCAGGTCGGAGCGGCCGACCGCGTCGAAGAGGGCGAGCGCGTGCTGGCCGGGCAGGCCGAAGACGGTGTTCGCGCCGAGCGAGCGCAGCGTCTCCACGACCAGGTCCCCGCCCGTCCGCCCCGGCGGCGGCGCGAGCGCGGCCGCCTTCTGGGCTTCGGTGGGGCGGAGTACCAGGTCGTGGTCGTGCGTCACTTCGCTTACTTGCCCTTCGCCTGCGCGATCTGTCGCGACATGATCGTGGTGAGCTCGTACGCGGTGTGCGAGGCCGCGACCGAGGTGATCTCGGCGTGATCGTACGCCGGGGCGACCTCGACGACGTCGGCGGAAACGAGGTTGCAGGAGGACAGGCCGCGGATGATCTCCAGGAGCTCGCGGGAGGTCATGCCGCCCGCCTCCGGGGTGCCGGTGCCGGGCGCGTGCGCCGGGTCGAGCACGTCGATGTCGATGGAGATGTACAGCGGGCGGTCGCCGATGCGCTGGCGCAGCTGGTCGGCCACCTCGTCGGCGCCGCGGCGGTAGACGTCCGCCGAGGTGACGATGCCGAAGCCCATCTTGGCGTCGTCGTCCAGGTCCTGCTTGCCGTAGAGCGGCCCGCGGGTACCGACGTGGGAGAGCGCCTCGGTGTCGAGGATGCCCTCCTCGACGGCGCGGCGGAACGGGGTGCCGTGGGTGTACTCGGCGCCGAAGTAGGTGTCCCAGGTGTCCAGGTGGGCGTCGAAGTGGAGCAGCGCGACCGGGCCGTGCTTCTTCGCGACGGAGCGCAGCAGCGGCAGGGCGATGGTGTGGTCGCCGCCCAGGGTCATCAGGCGGGAGCCGGCGGAGAGCAGCTCGTCGGCGGCGGCCTCGACCGTCTCGACGGCCTCGTTGATGTTGAACGGGTTCACCGCGATGTCACCGGCGTCGGCGACCTGGGCGAGCGCGAAGGGGGAGGCGTCCTGGGCCGGGTTGTACGGGCGCAGCAGGCGCGAGGCCTCGCGGATGGCGTTGCCGCCGAAGCGGGCGCCGGGGCGGTAGGACACGCCGGAGTCGAAGGGCACGCCGACGACGGCGACGTCGGCGGAGCCGACCTCGTCGAGGCGGGGCAGACGGGCGAAGGTCGCCGGGCCCGCGTAGCGCGGGATGCGGGAGGAGTCGACGGGGCCGCGCGGCTGCGTGCTCATGGCTGTGCCTCTTTCTCTGGCCTGACGTGTGCGGTACTTCGAGCGTAAGCGGGCCGACCGGGGGTGGGGAGTGTACGTTTCATCCATCTGGCGCGGCTGAAATAGATGGAGTATCCATGCCCGGCCTTCCTTCTGATCCGGAGCGCGGCAGCGAGTCCCCCTGCGGCACGGGCCCCGCGGACCCGGCGGGAGAGCCCCTCACCCCGCCCGTGCTCCTCGGCGGGCTCCTCGCCGAGCGCGCGCTCGGCCTGCGCCACCTCGCCGGCCCCCGGGCGGCGGAGGTGCACGGGGTGCACGCCTCCGAGATGGCGGACCCCTCCCCGTACCTGCTGGGCGGCGAGCTGCTGCTGACGGCGGGCGCCGCGCTGACGGAGGCCGGCGCCGCCGCCTACGTCGGCCGGCTCGCCCGCGCCGGGGCCGCCGCGCTCGGCTTCGGCGTGACCCCGGTGCACGAGGTGGTCCCGCCCGGCCTGGCCGAGGCCTGTGAGCAGTACGGCCTCCCGCTCGTCGAGGTCCCGCCGGGGACCCCCTTCACGGCGGTCGCCCGTACCGTCGGGCGGCTGATGGCGGAGGCCCGTACGCGGGAGCTGCGCCGGGTCGCCGAGGCCCAGCAGGCCCTGGCGGCGGCCGCGGCCCGCCCGGATCCGGTCCCGGCCGTGCTGTCCCGGCTGGCGGCGAGCCTCGGCGGCTGGGCCGCGCTCCTCGCCCCGCCCGCCGCGTCCCCCCGGGGCGGCGGGCCGGGCGAGGGCCCGCTGCGGGCCGCCGGACCCCCTCCCGGCGCGGACGTGCTCGGCGCCGTGGACGCCCTGGCCCGCCGCGTGGCCCCCGGCTCCGCGGCCACCGCCACCGACGCCCTGGGTGCCACGCGTCTGGCCGCGTACGCCGTGGGCGGGGGCCGGGTACTGGCCCTGGCCACCCCGGTCCGGACCCCGGGCGACCACACCATCGCCTCCATCGCCGCCGTCCTGCTGACGCTGCTCACCGCCCCCCGCCCGGCCGGGGACGAGGCCGCGGCCCTGACCCGGCTGCTGCTCGGCGGGGATCCCGCGGGGGCGCTGGCGGCCGGGCCCTGGTACGTCGTCCACGCCCGCGGGTCCGGGGATCCGCAGGCCCTCGCGGCCGCGCTGGGCACCGTACTGCTCGATCCGGGCGAGGCCGTCGTACGGCTGCTCACCGACCGGGAGCCCGCCGCGCAGCCCGGCTGGCGGCTGGGGGTCGGCGCGCCCGCACCGCCCGGGGCCCTGGCCACCGCCGACGCCCAGGCCGGGCGGGCCCTGCAGCGCGCGGAGGCGGCCCGCACCCCACTGGCCCGCCACACCGACCCCGGCCTCGCCGGCCTGGTCGGGGAGGCCGAGGCCCGCGCCCACGCCGAGGCCCTGCTCGGACCGCTCTCCCCCGCCCTGCGGGGCACCCTGCGCGGCTGGCTGGCCCACCACGGCAACTGGGACCGCACGGCCGCCGCCCTCGGCGTCCACCGCAACACCGTCCGCCAGCGCGTCGCGCGCGCCGCCGAACTGCTGGACCGGGACCTGGACGACCCGGACGTGCGGATGGAGCTGTGGTTCGCGCTGCGCGTCGCCGCCGGATGAGGGCGGGCCCGCGGGTCCTCGCCCGGGCTGTTCACCCGCGGGTCCTCGCCCGGGGGGTCGTCCGGCGAGCGAAAGCCGGAGAGCATCACATTCCGACCACCGCGGGCCGGGCGGAATCCCTCCGCGGAGGCCGCTCCCGCAGGCCCGGGGTGAGCCACCCCACCCTTTCATCGTCGCTCCGGCTCTGGACAGCCAGATTGACCGACCGGTAACTTAGCCTGAGCAAGCGCTTAGCCATAGGCGGCGGACCGCCGCGACCGAAGGGAGCCGGCCGTGCGCCGTACCGTTTTCAACGAGGACCACGAGGCATTCCGCGAGACCATCCGCGCCTTCATCGAGGCCGAGGTCGTCCCCGTCTACGACGAGTGGTTCGCTGCCGGTCAGGCGCCGCGCGACTTCTACTACAAGCTCGGCGAGCTGGGCGTCTTCGGCATCAACGTGCCCGAGGAGTTCGGCGGCGCGGGCCTGGACACCCACAAGTTCGAGGCCGTCCTCTACGAAGAGACCTCCCGCGCGGGCGTCAACTTCGGCGGCTCCGGCGTGCACGTGCTGCTCGCCCTCCCCTACATCAAGATGCTGGCCGACGACGAGCAGAAGAAGCGCTTCCTGCCGAAGTTCGTCTCCGGCGAGGAGATGTGGGCCCTCGCGATGACCGAGCCGGGCACCGGCTCCGACGTCGCGGGCATGAAGACCACCGCCAAGCTCTCCGAGGACGGCACGCACTACGTCCTCAACGGCTCCAAGACCTTCATCACCGGTGGCGTCCACGCCGACCGCGTGATCGTCTGCGCCCGCACCTCCGCCCCGAGCGAGGACGACCGCCGCTTCGGCATCTCCCTCTTCGCCGTGGACACCAAGTCCGAGGGCTACTCCATCGGCCGCAAGCTCGACAAGCTGGGCCTGAAGACCTCCGACACCGCCGAGCTGGCGTTCGTCGACGTGAAGGTCCCGGTCGAGGACCTGCTCGGCGAGGAGGGCAAGGGCTTCTACTACCTCGGCCACAACCTGGCCTCCGAGCGCTGGGGCATCGCCTTCGGCGCGTACGCCCAGGCCGCCGCGGCCGTCCGGTTCGCCCAGCAGTACGTCACGGAGCGCACCGTCTTCGGCAAGCCCGTCGCGCACTTCCAGAACACCAAGTTCGAGCTGGCCTCCTGCCAGGCCGAGGTGGACGCCGCGCAGGCCGTCGCCGACCGCGCCCTGGAGGCCCTGGACGCCGGCGAGCTGACCCCGGCCGAGGCCGCCTCCGCCAAGCTGTTCTGCACCGAGGTGGCGCACCGCGTCATCGACCGCTGCCTCCAGCTGCACGGCGGCTACGGCTACATGAACGAGTACCCGATCGCCCGCCTGTACGCCGACAACCGCGTGAACCGCATCTACGGCGGCACCAGCGAGATCATGAAGTCCATCATCGCCAAGTCCATGGGCCTGTAAGGGATTCGGGCACCTACCCTTCCCCCATGAACGACGCACTGACGACGCTCCTCGATCTGCTCGACCTCGAGCAGATCGAGGAGAACATCTTCCGCGGTACCAGCCGGCCTTCGCTGGTGCCGCGCGTCTTCGGCGGCCAGGTCGCGGCCCAGGCACTGGTCGCGGCCGGGCGGACCGTCCCCGCGGACCGCACCGCGCACTCCCTGCACTCGTACTTCCTGCGCACCGGGGACACCGGCGCGCCCATCGTGTACTCGGTGGACCGGATCCGCGACGGGCGCTCCTTCACCACGCGCCGGGTCGTCGCCGTCCAGCACGGCCAGCCGATCTTCCACCTCTCCGCGTCGTTCCAGAAGTACGAGGACGGCCTCGACCACCAGGTCACGATGCCGGCGGCCCCGGACCCGGAGACCCTGCCCACCGCGGCCGAGTCACTGCCCGCGTACCGCGAGATCTTCCGCGACCCCGGCACGGTGGAGCGGCTGATCGAGACCCGGGAGGCCGTGGACCTGCGCTACGCCACGACCCCGCCCTGGGGCAGCGTCGGCGAGCCCGTGGAGCCGCGCTCGCAGGTGTGGTTCCGTACGGCCGGCAAGCTGGACAGTGCCGACCCACTGCTGCACACCTGCCTGGCCACCTACGTCTCCGACATGACCCTGCTGGACTCGGTGCTGCTCGCGCACGGCCGGGGCGGCTGGGCGGTGGGCGACGTGGTCGGCGCCTCGCTGGACCACGCGATGTGGTTCCACCGGCCCTTCCGTGCGGACGAGTGGCTGCTGTACGACCAGGAGTCGCCCTCGGCGGCCGCGGGCCGGGGCCTCGGTCAGGCCCGCATCTGGACCCAGGACGGCCGGCTGGCCGTGACCGTCATCCAGGAGGGTGTCGTCCGCGTACCGCGCGCGTGACGCCCCCCGGCGGACACTCCGACGGACACCCCGGCGGGCCTCAGTCCCACCAGAAACCCCAGTGGTTGCTGCCGACGACCGCCTCGTCCGCATAGGCACGGACGCTGCCGGAGCCCTGCCAGATGTTGTCGGGGCAGAAGGCGAAGTGCTCCGCGGCCACGGGGAGCGCCCGGGCGGCCGTGTGCGGCGGGGCCGCCACGGACACCTGGAGTTCGGCGAAGCCGAGGGCGACGACCCGGGCGCCGAATCGGTCCTCCCACGAGCGCAGGACCGTGCTCATGAGGGCGGTGTCGTTCTCGTGGTTGGTCGGTCCGGTCCAGCCCATCGCGGTGGGCACGTCGGCCGCGCGGCCCGCGGGGACCAGTGCGATCCGGGGGCCCGGCAGGAATCCGCTCGCGATCAGCCCGTCCGCGAGCTCGCAGGCCACGGCCTCCGGATCCGCCGCGCCCGGCCCGCCCTCCGGCCCCGGCTGCGCGAGCCCCGGCCAGTTCCTGCCGAAGGGGGCGATGATCTCCTCGCCCTCCTCCCCTTCCCCGGGATCGGGGACCACCCGGTTCCAGAACTCGCGCAGCACCGGCTCGACACGGTGGTGGTCGGGGTCGGACATGCGCTGCGGCAGGAACTCCCTGTCCCGCCACCACCGCTCCAGTCCCCGGCTGCCCTGGAGCAGCACCGCCTGCAGCCCGGCGGCCGCGAGCTCCGGGCTCCGGTACGCGGCGAGCGCCCCCACCCCCACGGCCCCGTCGGACACCCACACCAGCGGCTCGGGAGCCCTGCGCCATCTGCGCCGCCCCGGCCTGCCGATGACCGCCCCCGACGGCAACTCAAGGCCCAGCGACCGCCCTTGGGGGTCGTCGGCCAGGACGGACAGCGGGTTGCGCGTGCGCGGCGGCTTCGGCATGCGGCGACCGTAACGGCCGCCACCGACAACGGGCGCTACGAACCCAGCAGTCCCGCCGCGTCCAGCAGGTACGCCACCATCGGGTCGTAGTGGCGCGGGTCGCGGACGTGGTCGTCCAGCGGGATCGTGACCTGGAGGGTGCCCTCGGCCTCGCCGATGAAGAGCGCCGGGTCGTTGCAGTCGGCGTAGCCCACCGCGTCCAGCCCCCGCCGGCCCGCGCAGCCCGCCCAGCCGTGGTCGGCGACGACGAGGTCCGGCTGCGGACGGTTCGCCGCCATCAGCCCGTCCAGGATCGCGGCCATCGGCTCCGGCGAGTGGGTGTGCCACAGGGTCGCGCCCCGCTCCAGCACGGCGACGTCCGCGAACTGCCACACCGAGCCCTCGTCCGCCGTCAGGCCGGAGGGGATGACGACGATCTCGCACCCGGCCGCGCGCAGCGCCGCGGCCGTGGCCCGGTGCACGTCCAGCAGGCCGCCCGGGTGCCCGGTGGCGAACAGCACGCTCTGCCGGTCCAGCGCGGCCTTGCGCAGCCGCGCCGCCAGCCGGTCCAGGCCCGCCACGGTCAGCTCCGGGTCGATGGTGTCCTGGCCGAACCGGAATTCGGGGTCGTCCACGACCCCGCACCGCTCCGCCATGACCGCGAGCACGTCCTGCTCGTCCGTCCAGCGGTCGCCCAGCTCCAGGCCGAGCCAGTAGTGCCGGTCGCCGTTGGCGAGCTTGCGGTAGTGGCTCAGGTTGTTCTCGCGCGGGGTGGCGACCTGTCCCGCGATCCGGGTGCGGACCAGATGGTCGATGAGCTCGGCGCGGGTGGGTACGGGCGTCTCTATCGGCTTCGGCATACGGGCCATTCTGCCGCCGCCCGGCCGGAGGCGGCGCGTCCATTCCGATCGGCGGACGCCCCGGGTCATGCCGACAGTGCCCCGAAAGCACCGTGCGCGAGGCGCCGCAGCAGCGACTCCGTGGCCTCGCGCCCCAGGGCGGCCAGGTGCGGGGTGGAGTTGAGCAGGCCGAAGACCGCGTGCACGGCGACCCGCACCTCCGCCTCGCCGACCTGCGGGTGCAGCACCCGTACGACGTCCACCCACAGCTCCACGTACTGGCGCTGCAGCTGCCGTACGAGCTTGCGGTCCGCCTCCCGGAGCCGGTCCAGCTCCCGGTCGTGCAGGGTGATCAGCGCCCGGTCGTCGAGCGCGAAGTCGATGTGGCCGTCGATGAGCGAGGACAGCACCCGGGCCGGTTCGCCCGCCGCCTCCGCCACCCGGTGGCGGCCGCCGGTCAGCAGCCGTTCACTGATGCCGACGAGCAGTTCGGCGAGCATGGCGTCCTTGCCCGCGAAGTGCCGGTACAGGCCGGGGCCGCTGATGCCCACCGCGGCCCCTATCTCGTCGACGCCGACGCCGTGGAATCCACGCGCGGCGAAGAGACGAGCGGCCTCACTGAGGATCTGCTCGCGACGGGTGGGGGCGGCCGCTCTGGTGCTCATGGGAAACCATTCTAGACAGGGCCGTTAGCGCTCGTTAACCTAGGCCCCACACACGTTAACGCTCACTAACAGCGTGCACCGAGCAAGTGGAACGAGCAAGGGAGCTCGACCGATGCAGCAGGCACCAGTGCTGACGAGCGCCGCGGACCCGGCGTCCGAGGCCTGGCGGACCAACGAGGCCGCCCACCGCGAGCTGACCGAGGGCCTGCGGGCCCGGCTCGACGCGGCCCGGCTCGGCGGCGGCGAGAAGGCCCGCGCCCGCCACACCGCCCGCGGGAAGCTCCTCCCGCGCGACCGGGTGGACACCCTCCTGGACCCCGGATCGCCCTTCCTGGAGCTGGCCCCGCTGGCCGCCGAGGGCATGTACGGGGGCGCCGCCCCCGCTGCCGGGGTGATCGCGGGCATCGGCCGGGTCAGCGGCCGCGAGTGCGTGATCGTCGCGAACGACGCCACCGTCAAGGGCGGCACGTACTACCCGATGACCGTCAAGAAGCACCTGCGCGCCCAGGAGGTGGCCCTGGAGAACCGTCTCCCCTGCCTCTACCTGGTCGACTCGGGCGGCGCGTTCCTCCCGATGCAGGACGAGGTCTTCCCCGACCGGGAGCACTTCGGCCGCATCTTCTACAACCAGGCCCGCATGTCCGGGGCCGGCATCCCGCAGATCGCCGCCGTCCTCGGCTCCTGCACCGCGGGCGGCGCGTACGTACCGGCCATGAGCGACGAGGCCGTCATCGTCCGCAACCAGGGCACGATCTTCCTCGGCGGCCCGCCGCTGGTGAAGGCCGCCACCGGCGAGGTGGTCACGGCCGAGGAGCTCGGCGGCGGCGAGGTCCACTCCCGGATCTCCGGCGTGACCGACCACCTCGCGGAGGACGACGCGCACGCGCTGCGGATCGTACGGAACATCGTGGCGACCCTGCCCGCGCGCGGGGCCCTGCCCTGGTCGGTCGAGGCTCCGGAAGAGCCCAAGGTGGACCCGTACGGGCTGTACGGCGCGGTCCCCGTCGACTCGCGCACCCCCTACGACGCCCGCGAGATCATCGCGCGGATCGTGGACGGCTCCCGCTTCCAGGAGTTCAAGTCCGAGTTCGGCCAGACGCTGGTCACCGGCTTCGCGCGGATCCACGGGCACCCGGTCGGGATCATCGCCAACAACGGCATCCTGTTCGCCGAGTCCGCCCAGAAGGGCGCGCACTTCATCGAGCTGTGCGACCAGCGCGGCATCCCGCTCCTCTTCCTCCAGAACATCTCGGGCTTCATGGTCGGCCGCGACTACGAGGCCGGCGGCATCGCCAAGCACGGCGCCAAGATGGTGACCGCGGTGGCCTGCGCCCGGGTGCCGAAGCTGACGGTGGTCGTCGGCGGCTCGTACGGCGCCGGCAACTACTCGATGTGCGGCCGGGCGTACTCCCCCCGGTTCCTGTGGATGTGGCCCAACGCCAAGATCTCCGTCATGGGCGGGGAGCAGGCGGCCTCCGTGCTCGCCACCGTCAAGCGCGACCAGATCGAGGGCGCGGGCCAGGAATGGCCCGCCGAGGACGAGGAGGCCTTCAAGGCCCCGGTCCGCGCGCAGTACGAGGAACAGGGCAGCGCCTACTACGCCACCGCGCGGCTGTGGGACGACGGGGTCATCGACCCGATGGAAACCCGGCAGGTGCTGGGACTGGCCCTGACCGCGTGCGCGAACGCCCCGCTGGGCGACTCGGGCTTCGGCATCTTCCGTATGTGACGTGAGGACCTCACTGATGTTCAGCACTGTTCTGGTGGCGAACCGGGGCGAGATCGCGGTCCGGGTCATCCGCACCCTGCGGCAGCTCGGCATCCGCTCCGTGGCCGTCTTCAGCGACGCCGACGCGGACGCCCGCCACGTCCGGGAGGCCGACACGGCCGTCCGCATCGGCCCGGCCGCGGCCGCCGAGAGCTACCTGTCGGTGGAGCGGCTGCTGGATGCCGCGAAGCGGACCGGCGCCGAGGCCGTCCACCCCGGGTACGGCTTCCTCGCCGAGAACGCGGCCTTCGCGCAGGCCTGCGCCGACGCCGGGCTCGCCTTCATCGGGCCGCCCGCCTCGGCGATCTCCCTGATGGGCGACAAGATCCGCGCCAAGGAGACCGTGAAGGCGGCGGGCGTGCCCGTGGTGCCCGGCTCCTCGGGCAGCGGCCTGACCGACGCCCAACTGGTGGCGGCAGCCGCGGAGATCGGCATGCCGGTACTGCTCAAGCCCTCGGCGGGCGGCGGCGGCAAGGGCATGCGTCTGGTGCGCGACGAGGCGGTGCTGGCCGAGGAGATCGCGGCGGCCCGCCGCGAGGCACGGTCCTCCTTCGGCGACGACACCCTGCTGGTCGAGCGGTGGGTGGACCGGCCCCGGCACATCGAGATCCAGGTACTGGCGGACGCCCACGGGAACGTGGTGCACCTCGGCGAGCGCGAGTGCTCGCTGCAGCGCCGGCACCAGAAGGTGATCGAGGAGGCCCCGTCGGTCCTGCTCGACGAGAAGATCCGTGCGGCGATGGGCGCGGCGGCGGTCGACGCGGCCCGCTCCTGCGGGTACGTCGGCGCGGGCACGGTGGAGTTCATCGTCCCGGGCGGCGACCCCTCCTCCTACTACTTCATGGAGATGAACACCCGCCTCCAGGTCGAGCACCCGGTGACGGAGCTGATCACCGGGCTGGACCTGGTGGAGCAGCAGCTCCGGGTGGCGGCCGGCGCCCCGCTGGGCTTCGACCAGTCCGGGGTGACGCTGACCGGGCACGCCATCGAGGCCCGCGTCTGCGCCGAGGACCCGGCGCGCGGGTTCCTGCCGTCCGGCGGCACCGTCCTGGCCCTCTCCGAGCCGTCGGGCGGTGCGGTGCGCACCGATTCCGGCCTGACGGCGGGCGTGCCGGTGGGCTCCACGTACGACCCGATGCTGTCCAAGGTCATCGTGCACGGCCCCGACCGCCCGACGGCCCTGCGCATGCTGCGGGCGGCCCTGGCCGACACGGTGATCCTGGGCGTCCAGACCAACACCGGTTTCCTGCGGAGGCTGCTGGCCCACCCGGACGTGGTGTCCGGCGACCTGGACACGGGCCTGGTCGAGCGCGACCTCGCCGAGCTCCTCCCGGAGGGGGTCCCGGACGAGGTGTACGCCGCTGCGGCCCTGCTGGCGCAGCCCCCGGCGAAGCCGCAGCAGGAGGGATGGGTCGACCCCTTCGACGACGCCGGCGGCTGGCGCCTGGGCGGTACGCCCGCCTGGACCGTGCACCACTTCCGCCTGCCGGGCCAGGACCCCGTAACCATCGAAACGCGGCTCAGCGGGGCAGGTTCAGCCTCGCCGGCGATCGAGGCGCGGGGTCCGGGGCAGAGCCCCGGCGCACCGGCGCGAGCCCGGATCATCACCCGCACCCCCGACACCGTCACCATCGAACTCGACGGCGTCACGCACCGCTTCAGCCACGCCGCCTCCCCGGAGGGGATCTGGCTCGGCCGCGACGGCGACTCCTGGCACGTCCAGACGTACGACCCCGTCGTGGCCAACCTCGGCGGGGCCGGACGCGGCGGCGCGAACACACTGGCCGCCCCCATGCCCGGCACCGTCACCGTGGTCAAGGTGGCCGTCGGCGACAAGGTCACGGCCGGGCAGAGCCTCCTCGTCGTCGAGGCGATGAAGATGGAGCACGTCATCTCCGCCCCGCACGCCGGCACGGTCACCGAGCTGGACGTGACCCCCGGCACCACGGTCGCCATGGACCAGATCCTGGCCGTCGTCACCCCGGACGAGGAGGAGGCCGCGTGAACAGGCTGCCCATGAACGTCCCGGCCCCCGGCCTCCCGGCCCGGGTCCGCATCCACGAGGTCGGCGCCCGCGACGGGCTGCAGAACGAGAAGGGCGCCGTGCCCACGGCCGTCAAGGCGGAGTTCATCCACCGCCTCGCGGCCGCCGGGCTGGGCACCATCGAGGCCACCAGCTTCGTCCACCCCAAGTGGGTGCCCCAACTGGCCGACGCGGAGGAGCTGTTCCCGCAGCTCGCCGATGTCCGGGCGGACCTGCCCGTCCTCGTCCCCAACGAGCGCGGCCTCGACCGCGCGCTCGCCCTCGGGGCCCGGCGCATCGCGGTCTTCGGCTCGGCCACCGAGACCTTCGCCTCCCGCAACCTCAACCGCACCGTCGCCGAGTCCCTCGCCATGTTCGAGCCCGTCGTGGCCCGGGCCAAGGAGGGCGACGCGCACGTGCGCGGCTATCTCTCGATGTGCTTCGGCGACCCCTGGGAGGGCCCGGTCCCGGTCCACCAGGTGGTCTCCGTCGCCAAGGCCCTGCTGGACCTCGGCTGTGACGAGCTGAGCCTCGGCGACACGATCGGCGTGGCCACCCCGGGCCACGTCCAGGCCCTGCTCGCCGCGCTGAACGAGGCCGGCGTCACGACCGACCGCATCGGTGTGCACTTCCACGACACCTACGGCCAGGCCCTGTCCAACACCCTCGCCGCGCTCCAGCACGGCGTGACCACCGTCGACGCCTCCGCAGGCGGCCTCGGCGGATGCCCGTACGCGAAGAGCGCCACCGGCAACCTCGCGACCGAGGACCTGGTGTGGATGCTCGACGGCCTCGGCATCGAAACCGGGGTCGACCTGGCCGCCCTCACCGCCACGAGCGTGTGGATGGCCGAACGGCTGGGACGCCCCAGCCCCTCCCGAACCGTCCGCGCCCTCTCCCACAAGGAGTAGTCACACCATGTCCCTCGACCACCGGCTCACCCCTGAGCACGAGGAACTCCGCCGTACCGTGGAGGCGTTCGCGCACGACGTCGTCGCCCCGAAGATCGGCGACCTGTACGAGCGGCACGAGTTCCCCTACGAGATCGTCGCCGAGATGGGCCGCATGGGCCTGTTCGGCCTGCCCTTCCCCGAGGAGTACGGCGGCATGGGCGGCGACTACCTCGCCCTCGGCATCGCCCTGGAGGAGCTGGCCCGTGTCGACTCCTCGGTCGCCATCACCCTGGAGGCCGGGGTCTCCCTCGGCGCCATGCCGCTCTACCTCTTCGGCTCCGAGGAGCAGAAGCGGGAGTGGCTGCCGAGGATGTGCTCGGGCGAGATCCTGGGCGCCTTCGGCCTGACCGAGCCGGGTGCGGGCTCCGACGCGGGCGGCACCCGCACCACCGCCGTCCGTGAGGGCGACGAGTGGGTGATCAACGGCTCGAAGTGCTTCATCACCAACTCCGGTACGGACATCACCGGTCTGGTCACCGTCACGGCCGTGACGGGCCGCAAGGCGGACGGCCGCCCGGAGATCTCCTCGATCATCGTCCCGTCCGGCACCCCGGGCTTCACGGTGGCCGCCCCGTACTCGAAGGTGGGCTGGAACTCCTCGGACACCCGTGAGCTGTCCTTCGACAACGTCCGGGTCCCCCTGGCCAACCTGGTGGGCGACGAGGGCCGCGGCTACGCGCAGTTCCTGCGGATCCTCGACGAGGGCCGGATCGCCATCTCCGCGCTCGCGACGGGTCTGGCCCAGGGCTGTGTGGACGAGTCGGTGAAGTACGCCAGGGAGCGCCACGCCTTCGGCAAGGCGATCGGCGACAACCAGGCCATCCAGTTCAAGCTGGCCGACATGGAGATGCGCGCGCACATGGCCCGCATCGGCTGGCGCGACGCGGCCTCCCGGCTGGTGGCCGGCGAGCCGTTCAAGAAGGAGGCGGCGATCGCGAAGCTGTACTCCTCCACGGTGGCGGTGGACAACGCCCGTGACGCCACGCAGATCCACGGCGGCTACGGCTTCATGAACGAGTACCCGGTGGCGCGCATGTGGCGCGACTCGAAGATCCTGGAGATCGGCGAGGGCACCAGCGAGGTCCAGCGCATGCTGATCGCCCGGGAGCTGGGCTTCACCGCCTGAGGCACCACATGACGACGTCCGGCGCGGGCAGGGGTCCGCGCCGGACGTCCGTGTTTCGGCGGGTGGTCACGCAGCGATCATGAGCGTGCGCGAGGGCACGAGGGTCACCGGCTGCCCGCCATTGCCGGTGCATCCGCCCGGCAGCCCTGTCTGTCGGAGCCAGTGACGGACCGTCGCGCAGGGCCTTTTGACCGGCCGTCACGACGGGAGCGCCGGGCCGGACCGGTGTCTGTGGCAGGGGCGCAGGAGCGGGTTTGTGAGGCACCTCACTCGCCCTCGATCGTTTCGGTGATGAGGTTAGGCTACCCTTCCTCTCGAACGGCCCAGTGGTCGCCCCAGCACGCATGAAAGCGGACATCGACATGCCCAAGTCCCGAACCTCCTCCTTCACCCGCCGCGGTTTCGTCGCGGCCGGTGGCGCCCTCGGCCTCGTCGCGGTCCTCGCCGCCTGCGGTGGCAGCGACTCGGCGAAGGGCGACGGCGGCAAGGACAACGGCGCCGCTGCCTCCGGCCCCTGGACCTTCAAGGACGACCTCGGCAAGGACGTCAGCACCAAGGCCAAGCCGAAGAACATCGTCGCCTTCACCGGCACGGCCGCTGCGCTGTACGACTACGGCGTCCCGGTCAAGGGCGTGTTCGGCCCGACCAAGACCGCCGACGGCAAGCCCGACGTCCAGGCCGGCTCGCTGGACATCTCCAAGGTCGAGATCATCGGCAACGTCTACGACGAGTTCAACGTCGAGAAGTACGCGGCCCTCCAGCCCGACCTCCTCGTCACCAACACCTGGGACGGCAGCTACTGGTACGTCCCCGAGGCCTCCAAGGACAAGATCCTGCAGCTGGCCCCGGCCGCCGCGATCAAGGTGGGCGGCGACGTCACCCTCGACAAGGCCCTGGAGCGCACCGCCGACCTCGCCAAGTCCCTGGGCGCCGACATGAACGCCAAGGCCACCGTCGACGCGAAGGCCCGCTTCGAGGCCGCCGCCGCGAAGGTGCGCGAGGCCACCAAGGCCAACCCGGGCATCAAGGTGCTCGTGGGCTCCGGCTCCGCCGACCTGTTCTACGTCTCCACCGCGGAGACCTCGGCCGACCTGAAGTACTTCAAGCAGCTCGGCGTCGAGTTCGTCACCCCGGAGAAGCTGGACGAGGGCGGCTTCTTCGAGAGCCTCAGCTGGGAGAACGCCGGCAAGTACAAGGCCGACGTCGTCTTCCTCGACAACCGCACCGGCACCCTGCAGCCGGAGGAGCTGAAGGCGAAGGCCACCTGGGCCGAGCTGCCCGCCGTCAAGGCCGGCCAGATCACCCCGCGCGTGACCGAGCCGATCTTCTCCTACGACAAGTGCGCGGTGATCCTGGAAGACCTCGCGAAGGCCATCCAGAACGCCAAGAAGGTCAGCTGAACCCCGGCGCCCGGTGACCCCGGGCGCCGAACCGGCCGCACCGACTTCCCAGGGGGATCCTCCGCATGACCGTCACCGCATCCGACGACGCCGCCCCGGCCGTCGCTCACTTCCGGTTCTTCGAGCTCGAAGTGGTCCGCACGCGCCGTCTCGGCCACTCGTTCCTGCGGGTCACGTTCGGCGGGGAATCCCTCGCGGGCTTCCGCTCGGGCGGCTTCGACCAGAGCCTGTCGCTCTTCCTGCCCCCGTCCGGCCGGGAGCACACCGTGCTCCCGTCCACCGACGAGGACACCTGGTTCGCCGCCTGGCGCGCCATGCCGGACGAGGAGCGGCCGGTGATGCGCTCCTACACCGTGCGCGAGCAGCGCCGCACGGCCGAGGGCGCGGACGAGGTCGACATCGACTTCGTCCTTCACGGGGACTCCTCCCCGGCCTCCCACTGGGCCGGGCGCGCGGTCACCGGCCGCCGGATCCTGGCCATCGGGCCGGCCGTCGCGGAGAACAAGTCCGTACGCTTCCAGCCTCCGGCCGACACCGATGCGATCTGGATGTACGCGGACGAGACCGCCCTGCCTGCCGCGGCCGCGATCCTGGACCGACTGCCCGCCGGGACCGCGGTCAGGGCCTGGTTCGAGGTCCCGCACGAGGACGACCGGCTCGCACTGACGACGCCCGCCGACGCGGACATCACCTGGATCGTGCGCGAGAGCCACGGCCGGGAGCGGACCGAGCAGGTACTGAGCGCCCTGCGCTCGGACGGGCCCGCGGCAGCCGAAGCCCCGTACGCCTGGCTGGCGGGCGAGGCCGGCACGATTCGCGCGGTGCGCCGCCACTTCGTGCAGGAACGATCCGTCGACCGCCGCGCCGTGCGTTTCACCGGCTACTGGCGGCTCGGTGCGAGCGAGGAGCAGCTCCTCGCCGAGGCGTATGCGGGCAAGGCGCCGAGCGAGGACCCGGGGTCCGAGCTGTAGTCAGCTCCACCACCCCGCAGAGCAGTTGAGAGGGCCCTGGCTTTTCAGCCAGGGCCCTTCTGCATTTGGCGAAATACTAAGGTTAGGCTAACCTAATCGACGCACGCCACGCCCCACACACCCCCTCTCTCCCCTGCCCGGAGGAAAGTTGATGCGCTCGCATCTGCTGAACGAGACGACCGCGGACCTCTACCGGCGCTCCGTCACCGAGGGCGTCGACCGCGTCGCCGCCAAACTCGCGGCCACGCAGCGACCCCACACCGGTATATCCGTCGACGAACTCGCCCCGGTCATCAACGGGATCGACCTGGACAAGCCGCTCGCGGACGCGGGCGCGGTCCTGGACGAGCTGGAGGACGTCTACCTGCGCGACGCGGTGTACTTCCACCACCCGCGCTACCTGGGCCACCTCAACTGCCCGGTCGTCATCCCCGCCGTGCTCGGCGAGGCGATCCTCTCGGCCGTCAACTCCTCCCTCGACACCTGGGACCAGTCCATCGGCGGCACGCTGATCGAGCGCCGCCTCATCGACTGGACCACCCGGCGCATCGGCCTCGGCCCCGGCGCGGACGGCATCTTCACCTCCGGCGGCAGCCAGTCCAACTTCCACGCGCTGCTCCTCGCCCGTGACGAGGCCTGCCGCCTCGTCATGAAGAAGGCGCTCGACGAGGGCCGCGAGCTCACCAAGGCCGAACTCCTGCCGAAGCTGCGCATCTTCACCTCCGAGGCCAGCCACTTCAGCGTGCAGAAGTCGGCCGCCATGCTCGGACTCGGCTACGAGGCCGTCATCTCCGTCCCGGTCGACCGCAACCGCCGGATGGACACCGCGGTGCTCGCCCTGGAACTGGAGGAGTGCGCCTCCGAGGGCCTCTTCCCGATGGCCGTCGTCGCCACCGCCGGCACCACCGACTTCGGGTCCATCGACCCGCTCCCCGAGATCGCCCGGCTGGCCGACGAGCACTCCGCGTGGATGCACGTGGACGCCGCCTACGGCTGCGGGCTGCTGGCCTCCCCCACCCGCCGCCACCTCCTCGACGGCATCGAGCGCGCCGACTCGGTCACGGTCGACTATCACAAGTCGTTCTTCCAGCCGGTCAGCTCAAGCGCCATGCTGGTGCGCGACCGCGACACCCTCAAGCACGCCACGTACCACGCGGACTACCTCAACCCGCGCCGCATGGCCGAGGAGCGCATCCCCAACCAGGTCGACAAGTCCATCCAGACCACGCGCCGGTTCGACGCGCTCAAGCTCTGGGTGACCCTGCGCGTCATGGGCGCCGACGGCGTCGGCTCGCTCTTCGACGAGGTCATCGACCTGGCGGCGGCCGGCTGGGACATCATCGACGCCGACCCGCGCTTCGAGGTCGTCGTCAAGCCGCAGATCTCCACCCTCGTCTTCCGCTACGTCCCCGAGGGCGAGTTCCGTGCGGATCTGGTCGACGAGGCCAATCTGCACGCCCGCAAGGCCCTGTTCGCCTCCGGTGAGGCCGTCGTCGCCGGCACCAAGGTGGACGGGAAGCAGTACCTGAAGTTCACCCTCCTCAACCCGCAGACCACGACGGCCGACATCACCGCCGTCCTCGACCTTCTCGCCGCACATGCCGAGCAGTTCCTGGGAGAATCCCTTGCCCTCCACCGCTAAGACCCACGACTTCATCGGCATCGGCGTCGGTCCGTTCAATCTGGGACTCGCCTGCCTGACCGCCCCGCTCGACGAGATCGACGGTCTCTTCATCGAGTCGAAGCCGCACTTCGAGTGGCACGCCGGGATGTTCCTCGACGGCGCCCACCTGCAGACGCCCTTCATGTCGGACCTGGTCACGCTCGCCGACCCGACCTCGCCCTTCTCCTTCCTGAACTACCTGAAGGACAAGGACCGGCTGTACTCCTTCTACATCCGGGAGAACTTCTACCCGCTGCGGGCCGAGTACAACGACTACTGCCGCTGGGCCGCCGACCGGCTCGACAACGTCCAGTGGTCCACCTCGGTCACCGAGGTCACCTACGACGAGCAGGCCGGCCTGTACGAGGTCCACACCGACAAGGGCGAGACCCACCGGGCCCCGCGCCTGGTCCTGGGCACCGGCACCCCGCCGCACGTCCCGCAGTCCTGCGAGGGCCTGGGCGGCGACTTCCTGCACAACTCCGCCTACATGCAGAACAAGGCGGAGCTGCAGAAGAAGAAGTCCATCACCCTGATCGGCTCCGGCCAGAGCGCGGCCGAGATCTACTACGACCTCCTCGCCGAGATCGACGTCCACGGCTACCAGCTCAACTGGGTGACCCGCTCGCCGCGGTTCTTCCCGCTCGAGTACACCAAGCTGACCCTGGAGATGACCTCCCCCGAGTACGTGGACTACTTCCACGCGCTCCCCGAGGACACCCGGTACCGGCTGGAGACCCAGCAGAAGAACCTCTTCAAGGGCATCGACGGCGACCTGATCAACGCCATCTTCGACCTGCTCTACCAGAAGAAGATCAGCATGCCGGGCCAGGTCCCGACCACCCTGCTGACCAACACCTCCCTGAACAGCACCGCGTACGACACCACCACGGGCACGTACACGCTGGGGCTGCGCCAGGAGGAGCAGGAGCGGGACTTCACCCTCGCCTCCGAGGGTCTGGTGCTGGCCACCGGCTACAAGTACACCTTCCCGGAGTTCCTGAACCCGGTGCGGGACCGTCTGAACTTCGACGGGCACGGCCGGCTCGACGCCGCCCGCAACTACAGCATCGACACCACGGGACGCGGGGTCTACCTGCAGAACGGCACCACCCACAACCACTCCCTCACCTCGCCCGACCTGGGCATGGCGGCGTACCGGAACGCGTACATCGTCGGTGAGCTCCTCGGCCGCGAGCACTACAAGGTCGAGAAGTCCATCGCGTTCCAGCAGTTCGCCGCCCCGGAAGGCACCCTGTGATGAGCACCACCGAACTCCTCTTCTCCCGCACCGACAAAGAACTCGGGTCCTTCGCCGTGCGCCCCCTGGACCCCTTCGCCGACGCGGAGCTGCTCCACGGCTGGGTCACCCACCCGAAGGCCTCGTTCTGGATGATGCAGGACGCCTCGCTGCCGGACGTCGAGCGCGAGTACATGAGGATCGCCGCCCACGAGCACCACCAGGCCTACATCGGCCTGCACGAGGGCCGCCCCGCCTTCCTGATGGAGACCTACGACCCGTCCGAGCTGGAGCTGGTCGGCCTCTACGACGCCCTGCCGGGCGATGTCGGCATGCACTTCCTCGTCGCCCCGAGCGACACCCCGCTGCACGGCTTCACCCGCGCCGTCATCACCACCGTGATGGCCGCGATCTTCGCCGACCCGGCCACCGAGCGCGTCGTGGTCGAGCCGGACGTCGCCAACACCGCCGTGCACGCCCTGAACGAGGTCGTCGGCTTCGTCCCGGAGCGCCGGGTCACCAAGCCGGAGAAGGAAGCCCTGCTGAGCTTCTGCACCCGCGCCCGGTTCGAGGCCGCCACGGCCGCCCAGGGGGTCTCCATATGAGCCTCGCCGACGCCGTCGCCCACCTCTCCCCCGAGCTGTGGGCCCGCGCCAACCGCGCCCTGGTCCGCAAGGGCCTCGCCGAGTTCTCCCACGAGCGCCTGCTGACCCCGAAGCCCCTGGGCGAAGACCTCTACTCGGTCCTCAGCGACGACTCCACCGTGGAGTACCGCTTCAAGGCCGTCCTGCACGCCCTCGACCACTGGTCGGTCGACGAGGCCTCCATCACCCGCCACCGGGACGGCGCCGAGCTGGAGCTGGACGCCCTCGACTTCCACATCGAGCTGCGCGAGACCCTGGGCCTGAGCGCGCAGGTGCTGCCCGTCTACCTGGAGGAGATCTCCTCCACCCTGGCCGGCACCGGCTACAAGTACACGAAGCCGCAGGTCTCCTCCGACGTCCTCGCGAAGTCCTCCTTCCAGGACATCGAGACCGGCATGACCGAGGGCCACCCCTGCTTCGTCGCGAACAACGGCCGGCTCGGCTTCGGCGTGCACGAGTACCTCTCGTACGCCCCGGAGACCGCCAGCCCCGTCCACCTCGTGTGGGTCGCCGCCCGCAAGGACGTCTCCACCTTCACGGCGGGCGCGGGCCTGGACCACGACTCCTTCATGCGCGAGGAGCTCGGCGACGAGACCATCGGCGTCTTCGCGGAGCGGATGACCGCGCTGGGCCTGGACCTGGCCGACTTCCACCTCTTCCCCGTGCACCCCTGGCAGTGGTGGAACAAGACCACGGTCACCTTCGCGGCCGAGATCGCGAACCGCCGCCTGGTGCTGCTGGGCGAGGGGCCGGACTCGTACCTCGCGCAGCAGTCGATCCGCACGTTCTTCAACCAGAGCGCGCCGCGCAAGCACTACGTCAAGACCGCCATCTCGGTCCTGAACATGGGCTTCATGCGGGGCCTGTCGGCCGCGTACATGGAGGCCACCCCGGCCATCAACGACTGGCTGCACCAGCTGATCGAGGGCGACGAGGTCCTCAGGTCGGTGGACTTCTCGATCATCCGCGAGCGCGCGGCGATCGGCTATCACCACCGCCAGTACGAGCGCGCCACCGACCGGTACTCCCCGTACCGCAAGATGCTGGCCGCGCTGTGGCGCGAGTCCCCGGTCAACCGGATCGAGGGCGACGAGCGCCTCGCCACGATGGCCTCGCTCCTGCACGTGGACGCCGAGGGCAAGTCCTTCGTCGGCGCGCTGATCGCCGAGTCGGGCCTGACCCCGGCCGAGTGGCTGCGCCACTACCTGCGCGCCTACCTGGTGCCGCTGCTGCACTGCTTCTACCAGTACGACCTCGCGTACATGCCGCACGGCGAGAACACCATCCTCGTCATCGAAGGCGGCCTGGTGAAGCGGGCGATCTTCAAGGACATCGCCGAGGAGATCGTCATCATGGACGCGGACGCGGTGCTGCCGCCCGCGGTCGAGCGGGTCCGGGCGGACATCCCCGAGGACATGAAGCTCCTGTCGATCTTCACGGACGTCTTCGACTGCTTCTTCCGCTTCCTCGGCGCGATCCTCGTGGACGAGGGCATCTGCGACGAGGACACCTTCTGGCAGGCGGTCGCGGACTGCGGCCACGAGTACCAGGAATCGATGCCGCAGCTCGCGGAGCGCTTCGAGCGGTACGACCTCTTCGCGGAGGAGTTCCAGCTGTCCTGCCTGAACCGCCTCCAGCTGCGCAACAACAAGCAGATGGTCGACCTCGCCGACCCGGCGGCGGCCCTCCAGCTGATCGGCAACCTCAAGAACCCCGTCGCGGCCTTCGCCCGGCGGTGATCAGGGGGCGGGTGCGCAGCCGAATACGGTCCCTCGGCGGCGCACCCGCCCTTCCCCCTTTCCACCCCTCCCGCCCCGAACAGGCCGGCGATCCACTTCGCCCGCTGCACGAGGCCGGGCGGGAGGGGCTCCGCGGCACCCCCGTGCCCGCGGAGCCCCTCGCGCTACGGCCCGCCGCGACCGCCGGCCCTGTGCCAAGTGCGGCCGGACGGCGCGTAGTTGTAGAGTCAGTTTCTAGAAAATTCCTCTAGTCGCTAGGGCCATGGCACTTCCGGCGCCCGGAAGAAGCCGATCCCCTGCGCGTCCAGCCGGGGCGCCTGCGCGGCCAGGCGGCGGCTGTACGAGGTCCAGTCGAGCGAGGCCGCCGGGGACCAGCCCAGTTCCGCCAGGCCCATGACCCGCGGGAACGCCATCAGCTCCCAGTCCCCCCGCGTCGCGACGGTCTCGGTCCACAGCGGGGCCTCCACGCCCAGGACGGCGGACTCCGGGACCCCGGCCAGGTACGCCCCCGGGTCCCAGGAGTAGGCGCGCTGCACCGGGACGTACCCCGCCCAGGCCAGGCCGGGCCTCGTCGCCGGGTCGTACTTCATGTCCAGATACAGCCGGTCCGCCGGCGACAGGATCAGCGGATGCCCCGCCTTCGCCGCCGCCACCACGGCGGCCCGGTCCGCGGCCGGGGTCTTGTCGTGGCCCCAGTACTGGAGCACCGCGCCCCGTGCCGGACGGGCCGCGGCCAGCTGGTGCCAGGCCACCACCCTCTTGCCGTGTCGTCCCACCACCGCCTGGGCCCGGTCCATGAAGGCCGCGTAGTCCGCCGCCGGCGTCGCGTGAGCCTCGTCGCCGCCGATGTGCAGGTAGCGGCCCGGCGTCAGCTCCGCCAGCTCGCCGAGCACCTCGTCGATGAACTCGTACGTCCGCTCCTTGGCCACGCACAGCGAGCTGAAGCCCACCTTGGTGCCGGTGTACCGGTCCGGGGCCTTCCCGTCGCAGTTCAGCTCGGCGTAGGAGGCGAGCGCCGCGTTCACGTGCCCCGGCATGTCGATCTCGGGGACCACGTCCACGTACCGCTCGCCCGCGTAGGCCACCAGCTCCCGGTACTCGTCCTTCGTCCAGTGCCCGCCGGGCCCGCCGCCGACCTCGCTGCCGCCCCCGTACTCCGCCAGCCGCGGCCAGGAGTCGATCGCGAGGCGCCACCCCTGGTCGTCGGTCAGGTGCACGTGCAGGGTGTTGACCTTGTACTGGGCGAGCTGGTCCACGTACCTCTTGACCTGCTCCACCGAGAAGTAGTGGCGCGCGATGTCGACCATGGCCCCCCGGTAGGCGAAGCGCGGCCGGTCGGTGACCGTCCCGCCCGGCACCGTCCCCGGACCGGCCACCGGCACCAGCTGGCGCAGCGTCTGCCCCGCGTGGAACAGCCCGGCGGGCGTCCGCGCGGTGAGGGTGACCCCGCTCGGACCGGACTCCAGCCGGTACCCCTCGTCGCCCACCCCCTGCGCCCCCTCGTCGATCCTGAGCCGGATCCCGTCCCCCTGCGCCCCGTCCACCACCGGCAGCGGCAGCCCGCTCGGGCCGCGCAGCTGCGCGGCGAGGAGCTCGCCGACCCGGCGGACCTCCTCGCCGGGGCCGGGGCCGGTACGGATGACCGTGCCCGCCCCGAAGGAGTACCCGGGCCCTTCGGCGCGCGCGGAGACGGGCGCCGGCAGCAGCCGTTCGAAGGGGGCGAGGGCCGCGGGCGGGTCGTCCCCGGGTCTGGCGTCGTCACCGTGCGCGGAGGCGCAGGACGTGACCAGGGCCGGGGCCGCCCCGAGGGCGAGGAGGGCGCCGAGCGTGCGTCGCAGGACTCTCATGCGCACAGGTATAGGCCAAGCGGGCCGTCCCGTCCGGTGCGCGAATCGGGGGCGGGCGGAAATCATCCGAAGGAGGGCACGCCGAGCGCCCCACTGGTCCAGACCAGATGGATCCTGCCCGATATCGGGCAGGATCTTTGCGTTCGGCGCCGTTAGCCGCCAGTATCTACGCGTGCTCGATCGCCGCCCGTCGCATGACGACCTCGTCGACCACCTGGTGCGCAGCACCGCGCTGCAGCGCGGCGAGGCCGCCCGGGTGGTACTGGACGTGCTCGCCTACTTCGACGAGACGACCGAGGAGTTCGTCCGCCGCCGCCACCGGGAACTGCAGTCCGGCGGAGCGGTCAACGCGGAGATCTTCGAGCGGATCGCGGCCGAGCTGCCGCACCGCGCCGTGGCGCCGCCGGAGCTGTCGCTCCGGCAGTTGCGCCGCATCGTCTACGGCTGAGCCGGCGGCCGCGGGCGCGGCTGCGGGCGGGTACGAGTACAGCAACCGAACTTCAGGAGGGGCAAAACCGTATGTGCGGAATCGTCGGTTACATCGGCAAGCGTGACGTGGCACCGCTGCTGCTCGAAGGTCTGCAGCGGCTGGAGTACCGCGGATACGACTCCGCGGGCATCGTCGTGAACAGCCCGAAGGCCTCCACCCTCAAGGTGGTCAAGGCCAAGGGCCGGGTCCGCGAGCTGGAGTCCCGCGTTCCCAAGCGCTTCGCCGGCACCACCGGCATCGCCCACACCCGCTGGGCCACGCACGGCGCCCCGAGCGACATCAACTCGCACCCGCACCTGGACGCCGAGAACAAGGTCGCCGTCGTCCACAACGGCATCGTCGACAACGCCTCCGAGCTGCGCGCCAAGCTCGAGGCCGAGGGCGTGGTCTTCGTCTCGGAGACCGACACCGAGGTCATCGTCCACCTGATCGCCCGCTCCGTCGCCGACTCCCTGGAGGAGAAGGTCCGCGAGGCCGTCAAGGCGATCGAGGGCACCTACGGCATCGCCGTCATGCACGCCGACTTCGCCGACCGCATCGTCGTCGCCCGCAACGGCTCCCCGGTCGTCCTCGGCATCGGCGAGAAGGAGATGTTCGTCGCCTCGGACGTCGCCGCCCTGGTCGCCCACACCCGCCAGGTCGTCACCCTCGACGACGGCGAGATGGCCACCCTCAAGGCCGACGACTTCCGCACCTACACCACCAGTGGTGCCACCACGACCGCCACCCCGGAGACCGTGGAGTGGGAGGCCGCCTCGTACGACATGGGCGGTCACGACACCTACATGCACAAGGAGATCTCCGAGCAGCCCGACGCGGTCGACCGCGTGCTGCGCGGCCGGATCGACGACCGCTTCAACACCGTGCACCTGGGCGGCCTGAACCTGGACCCGCGCGAGGCGCGCGGCATCCGCCGGGTCAAGATCCTGGGCTGCGGCACCTCGTACCACGCGGGCCTCATCGGCGCCGGCCTCATCGAGGGCATGGCCCGGATCCCCGCGGACGCCGAGCCGGCCTCCGAGTTCCGCTACCGCAACCCGGTCGTGGACCCCGACACCCTCTACATCGCGGTCTCCCAGTCCGGTGAGACGTACGACGTGCTCGCGGCGGTGCAGGAGCTCAAGCGCAAGGGCGCCCGCGTCCTCGGCGTGGTCAACGTGGTCGGTTCCGCGATCGCCCGCGAGGCCGACGGCGGCGTGTACGTGCACGCCGGCCCCGAGGTCTGCGTCGTCTCCACCAAGTGCTTCACCAACACCGTCGTGGCCTTCGCGCTGCTGGCCGTGCACCTGGGCCGCATCCGCGACCTGTCGGTCACCGACGGCAAGCGGATCATCGAGGGCCTGCGCAAGCTGCCCGCGCAGATCCAGGAGATCCTCGACGGCGAGGAGGACATCAAGAAGCTCGCGGCCGAGTTCGCCGAGGCCAAGTCGATGATGTTCATCGGCCGGGTGCGCGGCTACCCGGTGGCGCTGGAGGCCTCCCTCAAGCTGAAGGAGATCTCCTACATCCACGCCGAGGCCTACCCGGCCTCCGAGCTCAAGCACGGCCCGCTGGCGCTGATCGAGCCCTCGCTGCCGACGGTCGCGATCGTCCCGGACGACGACCTGCTGGAGAAGAACCGCGCGGCGCTGGAGGAGATCAAGGCCCGCAGTGGCCGGATCCTGGCCGTCGCCCACCGCGAGCAGGAGAAGGCGGACCACACCATCGTGGTCCCGAAGAACGAGGACGAGCTGGACCCGATCCTGATGGGCATCCCGCTCCAGCTGCTGGCGTACCACACGGCCCTGGCCATGGGCCGGGACATCGACAAGCCGCGCAACCTGGCGAAGTCGGTCACCGTCGAGTAGTCGCCGGTCCCCGGACCGGCACCGGACAGCGGAGAACCCCCGTGCGCACCGCGCACGGGGGTTCTGTGCCGTGGCCCTGCGGTTCCCGGCAGGTCAGCCCGCCGCGACCGCGCCGCGCCCGGCCTTGCCGAAGGCCATCGGCCAGTGCGCCAGCGCCGCCGTGGCCCCGTACCAGGCCAGCAGTCCGGAGACCGCGGCGACCCAGCCGCCCGCCTTGGCGAGCGCGCCGTTGTCCACGAACGCGCCTATGGCGAGCAGGAGCAGCGACAGGGTCAGCAGGGCGTAGACGCCCTGGCTGAACAGACCGCTCGCGGCGGCGACCGTGAGGGTCAGCGCGAGCATCGCGAACAGGACAAGAAACGTTCCGGCGGCTTCGTCGGAGGCCGAACCGCCCGCGCCCTTGGCCCACGTGAACCAGAAGATGCCGAGGCCCGCGAACGCGGTGCCGTTGAACCCGTTGCCGCCGCGGTACTCCAGGAGCCCGAGGAGGAACAGGGCCGCGCCGCCGACGTACATCGCGAGCGACACGGAGCTGGCAGCGGACACGCCGTCGATGACACCGGTGTGGCCGATACCGAATGCGAGAAGGGTGAGACCCAGGGCGATGTTCCCCAGGGTCGAAGTCGAGGCCGTGCTTCCCGCAGAGACACCATTGTCCACGGCGGGCTCCCTTCGATCTGCAGTTGTTTGCTGCGTCCCAGCAGCACTTATCTACCCTTTACACGGGGGCACAACCGCACAAGCGCCTTAACAACCGGTCACGGAATGACAACGACCGGTCGCTGTGCGCGCTTGGCCAGTCGGCCGGCGACCGATCCGAAGATCCGGCCCACGATCCCGTGCGTCGAGCCGACCACGATGGCGTCGGCCGAATACTCCCGGCCGACCTCCTCCAGCTCATGGCAGATGTCACCACCGCGTTCGACCAGGATCCACGGCACTTCGGCCAGATAGTCCGCGCAGGCGAGCTCCAGCCCGAGCACCTCGGTGCGGTGGTCCGGCACGTCGACGAACACGGGCGGCTCGCAGCCGGCCCACACCGTGGTGGGCAGCCGGTTGGCGACATGGACGATGATCAGACCGGATCCGGAGCGCCGGGCCATGCCGATCGCATAGGCGAGTGCGCGCTCGCTGGAGGTGGATCCGTCGAATCCCACCACGACGCCGTGCCGGAAGGCCGGATCGCAGTGCACGCGTGTCTGTTCCACCGCGCGCAGATCGGCGGCCGACTCGGGGTCGACGACGCGTTTGCGCTTGCGGTCCGCGGGTTCGGAGAATTCGTGACCGGCCATGGGTGTCTCGGCGAAGAGGTCCTTGGAGGAAGCAACAGGGGCGAAATCGGCGACGCAGTGTGACGGAGCTCTGTCCGGGAAGCATCTTCCCAAGCCCATACCCACCAGGGTACGGCGACACTCCTGTCCTGCACAGGGCATGCCGCCCTTGGAGAGCGTCCCAGGGAGCATGCCGGAGCGAGCGCGCCTTGGCAATGGCCGCTGCCCCCTACAGGCAGTGACGAGACGGGGCGTTGCCACCCGTGCGCGCAGTGACCGCGCCCCGCCGCCGGGCGTTGGGACATGCGTCCGACCTTCAGGTAAGAGCCCGCAGGGAGCACGCCGTGCCCGGTCATCCGGTTCACCCCGTCCAGCCAGCTCAGCCGACGCAGCCCGTCCGGTCCCGCCGGAACGCGGACCCGGTCCCGCACTTCGCCCCGTCCCACCGCGCGCCCCTTCACCCGTCCGTGCGTCCCGCCGGACACCCCCATGACGACCCTGCGGGTGACGTGGTGCGCTGGGCCGCCTTCAGCTGCCTGCTCGTCCCCGTGGTCCTCGTCGTCTACGGAACCTCCTTCGGCGGGGCGGCAGTCGCGACCCTCGGCCTGCTCGCCGTCACGGCCGCGTGCCGGATCCTGCTGCGCCACTCGGAGAGGGCGGAGCGGGCCGCGGCACGGATGCGGGCGGAGGAGCCGGTTCCGCCCGCCCATCGCGGCCGGCACTCGCGCGGCGGGGCCGGGATGCGCCGCGGCTGCCGGGGCTCCGGGCTCTTCTCCCCGCACGACTGACTCATTCGCACACCCACACACGCATGTTTTCAGCCAACTTCCCGGCAGGTTGCCCTCCTTGCCGGAATGTCCCCCCGTCTCCCTCACCACCAGCGACGACGGACCCCGGGGGGCGTTTTGGCCCTACAGGTACTGGCCATGGCCGGGCACCACGCTTCCCGTTCGGGTAGCGGAGTGGAACGCTTACTGATCGAATGCTTTTCGCCAAGTTGAGAAGTCGACATAGCGCTGCGTGCTGAACTTGTCACGCCGACACCACGGGACGCAGTAGATTCGATCATGTATTTACGGCGGGGGATCCACGTGCAAGGCCGAGGGGAAACGTGCAGGTGCGACCAGACCAAGGAGTCGCGACACCCAAGGGGGGCTTAGCGCCATGAGCCAGGATTCCACCGCCGTCGTCACAGACGCCGGCCGGAAGCTCGCGGGGCGTCGCCGCAGGGAGATCGTCGCGGTGCTGCTCTTCAGCGGCGGGCCGATCTTCGAGAGCTCCATTCCACTTTCCGTGTTCGGCATTGACCGGCAGGACGCGGGAGTTCCACGCTATCGATTGCTCGTGTGCGCCGGTGAGGACGGTCCGCTCAGGACCACCGGCGGACTCGAACTGACCGCGCCGTACGGGTTGGAGGCGATCGCCCGGGCAGGGACGGTCGTCGTTCCCGCCTGGCGCTCCATCACTTCACCGCCGCCACCGGAGGCGCTGGACGCACTGCGTCTGGCGCACGAGGAGGGGGCCCGGATCGTCGGACTGTGCACGGGAGCCTTCGTGCTCGCCGCCGCCGGTCTGCTGGACGGCCGGCCCGCGACGACGCACTGGATGTACGCGCCGACGCTGGCCAAGCGGTACCCGTCCGTCCATGTCGATCCGCGCGAACTGTTCGTCGACGACGGCGACGTGCTCACGTCCGCCGGCACGGCGGCCGGAATCGACCTGTGCCTGCACATCGTGCGCACGGACCACGGCAGCGAGGCAGCCGGGGCCCTGGCCCGCAGGCTCGTCGTGCCGCCGCGCCGGACGGGCGGCCAGGAACGCTATCTCGACCGGTCGCTGCCGGAGGAGATCGGCGCCGACCCGCTGGCCGAGGTCGTCGCCTGGGCCCTGGAGCACCTCCACGAGCAATTCGACGTGGAGACGCTGGCGGCCCGCGCCTACATGAGCAGGCGCACCTTCGACCGGAGGTTCCGCTCGCTCACTGGCAGCGCTCCGCTCCAGTGGCTGATCACCCAGCGGGTGCTCCAGGCACAGCGGCTGCTGGAGACCTCCGACTACTCGGTCGACGAGGTCGCCGGACGCTGCGGCTTCCGCTCGCCGGTCGCCCTGCGGGGTCACTTCCGGCGGCAGCTGGGGTCCTCCCCGGCCGCCTACCGCTCCGCCTACCGGGCACGGCGGCCACAGGCCGACGTGGCACAGGTGTCCGAGATCAACGCGGGCCCGGTTCCACACCAGCGCACTCCGCAGCCCCACCGGGCGGCGGCGGCACTGGCCGCGGCGGGTCCCACGGTGACGGAGCTGTACGCCCCGGGCCGGGTCATGCGGGAACACGCGTAACCCCACCGACGGCCGAGCCGCCACCACGGGTACGACGCACGAGGGTCCTCCATCGGTCACTGCCGATGGGGGACCTTCCGCATATGCGGTCCGCGCCCCGGGGGACCGCATAAGGTGGGACACATGAACGATCGCATGGTGTGGATCGACTGCGAGATGACCGGGCTCTCGTTGACGGACGACGCACTTATCGAGGTGGCCGCACTGGTCACCGACTCGGAGCTCAACGTGCTCGGCGAAGGCGTGGACATCGTGATCCGCCCGCCGGACGCCGCCCTGGAGACCATGCCCGACGTGGTGCGCGAGATGCACACCGCCTCCGGCCTGCTCGACGAGCTGGCCGGCGGGACCACCCTCGCGGATGCCGAGGCACAGGTCCTGGCCTACGTGCGCGAGCACGTGAAGGAGCCCCGCAAGGCGCCGCTCTGCGGGAACTCGGTCGGCACCGACCGCGGCTTCCTCCTGCGCGACATGGCCGCGCTGGAGAGCTACCTGCACTACCGGATCGTGGACGTGTCCTCGGTCAAGGAGCTGGCGCGCCGCTGGTACCCGCGGGCGTACTTCAACAGCCCGCCGAAGAACGGCAACCACCGGGCGCTGGCGGACATCAAGGACTCCATCACCGAGCTGCGCTACTACCGCGAGGCGGTCTTCGTACCGCAGCCCGGGCCCGACTCGGACACGGCGCGGAGCATCGCGGCCAAGCACGCGGCGCCGGGGGCGTAGCTCCCGGCCGGGCCCCTTACGGAAGGGGGTGCCGGGAAAGGGGGGAGCGAGCACCCTCCCGGACCCTGTACCCTTTTCTTCGGCCGGTCGGTTTTCCGACCGGACATGGTGGGTGTAGCTCAGTTGGTAGAGCACCTGGTTGTGGTCCAGGTGGCCGCGGGTTCAAGTCCCGTCACTCACCCTGTGGGAAGGTCCCGGTACGCGGAAGCGGACCGGGGCCTTCTGCATGAGCGGGCCGTCCTCGGTGCCGTCAGGACGACTCCCGGACCACCAGCCGGTTCGGCAGGACCACGGCCGCCTCGCCCGTCTCCCCGGCGATCCTGTCCAGCAGCATCCGCGTCATGGTCCGGCCCATCTCCTCGATCGGCTGCCGGACGCTGGTCAGCGGCGGGTCCATGTGCCGGGCGACCACCGAGTCGTCGAAGCCGACCAGGGCCACGTCCTGCGGTAGCCGGCGGCCGGCCGCGCGCAGCTCCCACCGGGCGCCCGCCGCCATCACGTCCGAGGCCGCGAAGACCGCGTCGAGCGCGGGGCGGCGCGCCAGCAGTTCGCGCATGGCCCGCCGGCCGCCCTCCTCGGTGAAGTCGCCCACCGCGATCAGCAGCTCGTCGACGGGGTGTCCGGCAGTGGCCAGGGCCTGCCGGTAGCCGTCGAGGCGGCACTGGGCGCCGTACACGTCCTGCGGGCCGGTGATCGTGGCTATCGTGCGGCGGCCCCGGTCGAGGAGGTGGCGCACGGCCTCGGCGGCGCCCGCCAGGTTGTCGGAGTCCACGCAGGGCAGGGCCTCGGCGGCGGAACGGCGGCCGCTGATCACCGTCGGGATGCCGAGCTCGGCCAGCAGCTCCGGCAGCGGGTCCCCGGCGTGGACGGAGACGAGCAGCACCCCGTCGACGCGGTGCCCGGCCAGGTACTGGGCGAGGCGGCGTCGCTCGCGGTCGCTGCCCGCCAGGGTGAGGACGAGCTGGACCTCGGTCTCGGCGAGGGCGGCGCCGACCCCGCGGACCACTTCCGAGAAGTAGGGCTCGGCGAAGAACCGCGCCTCGGGCTCGGGGATCACGAGGGCGATGGCGTCGGTGCGGTTGGCCGCGAGGGCGCGTGCAGCACGGTTCGGTACGTACCCCAGCTCGGCCACGGCCGCCTCGACGGCGACCCTGGTGTGCTCGCTGACCTTGGAGGATCCGTTGATCACCCGGGAGACCGTGCCGCGCCCGACTCCGGCGCGCGCCGCGACCTCTTCCAGGGTCGGCCGTCCCCCACTGCGCCCGTGCCCGTTCATGGCTTCCTCCCGGTTGTGAATCTACCCCTTGACGACTGTGGGAGCGCTCCCACACTGTGTCACACGACACCCGGCACATTCCGTCCTCCAGGGAGGAAGCCACATGCGCGTCCGAGCCCGAGCCCGAGTCCAAGCCCGAAGAACCTTCATGACGACCGTCACCGCGGTGGGAGCTGCGGCCCTGCTGCTCGCGGGGTGTGCGCAGGACCCCGAGGAACCAGGACAGGGCGCCCCGGCCGCCGGCAAGTCCGGCGCACAGACCACGCTCACCGTCGGGGTCTTCGGCGCCTTCGGGCTCCAGGAGGCCGGGCTCTACGACGAGTACATGGCACAGAATCCCGGGATCCGCATCGAGCAGACCTCCATCGAGCGCAACGAGAACTACTACCCCCAGCTCCTCACCCACCTGGGCACGGGCAGCGGGCTCGCCGACATCCAGGCCGTCGAGGTCAACAACATCGCCGAGATCACCGCCACCCAGGCCGACAAGCTGGTGGACCTCGGCAAGGCCCCCGGCGTGGACAAGGCCGCGTACCTGCCGTGGAAGTGGGCGCAGGGCACGGCGAGCGCGGCCAAGGGCGGGGCCACCGTCGGTCTCGGCACCGACATCGGCCCGCAGGGCATCTGCTACCGCAAGGACCTCTTCGAGGCGGCCGGGCTGCCCTCCGACCGGGCGGCGGTCGGGGCGCTGTGGGCGGGCGACTGGAACAAGTACCTGGAGACGGGCCGCACGTACAAGGCGAAGGCCGGCGACGGGAAGGCCTTCGTGGACTCGGCGTCGGGCGTGATGGCGGCCGTGACCGGCAGCAGCGCCCAGCGGTTCTACGACGACCAGGGCAAGGTCGTCTACAAGACCAACCCGGCGGTGCGCGGGGCCTTCGACCTGGCGGCCTCCTTCGCCACCGACGGCCTGAGCGCGAAGCTCCAGCAGTTCACCCCGGCCTGGGACCAGGGCTTCTCCAACGGCTCCTTCGCGACGGTCTCCTGCCCGGCCTGGATGCTCGGCTACATCCAGGACAAGGCGGGCCCGGCGGGCAAGGACAAGTGGGACGTGGCGCAGGCGCCGAAGCCCAGCAACTGGGGCGGTTCCTTCCTGGTGGTTCCGAAGGCCGGCAAGCACGCCCAGGAGGCGGCGAAGCTCGCGGCCTGGCTGACGGCCCCGGCGCAGCAGGCGAAGCTCTTCGAGAAGCGGGGCAGCTTCCCGAGCGCGAGTGCCGCGTACAAGCTGCCGTCGGTGTCGGGCGCGCAGCACGCATACTTCGGCGGCGCCCCGATCGGCGAGATCTTCGCGAAGGCGGCCGAGGGCGTGCCGGTGACGGTGGTCGGCCCGAAGGACCTGGTGATCGCGCAGAACCTGGCGGACATCGGCATGCTCCAGGTCGACCAGAAGGGCCGCAGCCCGCAGGAGGGCTGGGAGGCCGCGGTGAAGGCGATCGACAACGCCCTGGATCAGTGAGGCACCAGTGACGGACGAGACGGCTGTTCTGTCCCCCTCCGCCGTCGGCCCCGAAGGGCCGGCGGCGGAGGGGGACGGCCGGAGCCGGCCCGGACAGGTGTGGCGCTCGCGCCGCTACCGCTGGGACCTGCGCTGGAGCCCCTACGCCTTCGTGGCGCCCTTCTTCCTCTTCTTCGCCGCGTTCGGGCTGTTCCCGCTGCTCTACACGGGCTGGGCCGCGCTGCACCAGGTGGAGCTGACCGATCCCGACAGCATGACGTGGGTGGGGCTGCGGAACTTCACCCGGCTGTGGGACGACGAGTTCTTCTGGAACGCGCTGCGCAACACGGTCACCATCGGGCTGCTGTCCACGGTGCCGCAGCTGGCGATCGCACTGGGCCTCGCCCATCTGCTCAACTACCGGCTGAGGGGCTCCGCGTTCTTCCGGGTCGCGGTGCTCACCCCGTACGCGACCTCGGTGGCGGCGGCCACGCTCGTCTTCGTGCTGCTCTTCGGCCGGGACTACGGAATGGTCAACTGGGCCCTGTCGACCGTGGGGTTCGAGGCGGTCGACTGGCAGAACGGCACCTTTGCCTCCCAGTTCGCGGTCTCCACCATCGTGATCTGGCGGTGGACCGGATACAACGCGCTGATCTACCTGGCGGCCATGCAGGCCGTACCGGGCGAGCTGTACGAGTCCGCGGCGCTGGACGGGGCCTCGCGCTGGCAGCAGTTCCTGCATGTCACGGTGCCCTCGCTGCGCCCGACGATCTTCTTCACGTGCGTCGTGTCCACGATCGGGGCGACCCAGCTGTTCGGCGAGCCGCTGCTGTTCAACGGCGGGGCGGGCGCGACGGGCGGCTCGGACCACCAGTTCCAGACGCTCGGGCTGTACCTGTACGAGCAGGGCTGGGTGAACCTGCACCTCGGGCGGGCCTCGGCGATCGCGTGGGCGATGTTCCTGATCCTGCTGCTGATCGCCGGGGCGGCGCGGCTGCTGCGCGGACGGAAGGACTCCCGATGAGGTCACTGCGCGCGGGGCGGCTCACTTACGTGGTGCTCGCCCTGTTCACCGCCGGCTCGCTCTTCCCGCTCGTGTGGACGGCGATCGCGGCCTCCCGGAGCAGTACGCGCCTGGCCCAGACCCCGCCGCCGTTCTGGTTCGGCGGGAACCTGGGGCGCAACCTGCAGGTCGCGTGGACCGACGCCAACATGGGCGCGGCGCTGCTGAACACGGTGATCGTGGCGGGCACGGTCGCCGCCGGCACCGTGTTCTTCTCCACCCTCGCCGGATTCGCCTTCGCCAAACTCCGCTTCCGCGGCAGCCGGCCGCTGCTGGCGCTGGTGATCGGCACGATGCTGATCCCGCCGCAGCTGAGTGTGGTGCCGCTCTACATGCTGATCGCGAAGCTGTCGTGGACCGACCGGCTCCAGGCGGTGATCCTGCCGACCCTGGTGGGCGCGTTCGGGGTGTTCTTCATGCGCCAGTACCTGGTGCACGCGCTGCCGATGGAGCTGGTGGAGGCGGCGCGGACGGACGGGGCGAGTTCGCTGCGGGTCATGTGGCACGTGGTGTTCCCGGCGGCCCGCCCAGCGATGGCCGTGCTCGGAATGCTGACCTTCGTCATGTCCTGGAACGACTTCTTCTGGCCGATCGTCGCGCTGACCCAGAACGGCAGCCCGACGGTGCAGGTGGCCCTGACCGGACTGGGCCGGGGCTACATCCCGGACCAGTCGGTGATCATGGCGGGCGCGCTGCTGGGCACGCTCCCGCTGCTGCTGGTGTTCCTCGTCTTCGGCCGCCAGATCGTCGGCGGCATCATGCAGGGAGCGGTCAAGGGATGACGCACACGAACACGGACGCGAGCACGGGCGCGGGCGCGGACCCGGGCGCGGACCCGGGCGCGGACCCGGCAACGGACCCCGGCACGGACACGGAAGCCGGCGCCCGCGAACTGCGGTTCCCCGACGGGTTCCTGTGGGGAACGGCCACGGCGGCCTTCCAGATCGAGGGCGCAGCCGCGTCGCGCGGTCCCTCCATCTGGGACACCTTCTGCCGTACACCGGGCAAGGTGCACGGCGGCGACACGGGCGACGTGGCCGTCGACCACCACCGGCTGTGGCGGGAGGACGTCCGGCTGATGGCCTCCCTCGGACTGGGCGCCTACCGGTTCTCGGTGTCCTGGCCGAGGGTGCTCGCCGGCGGCATCGGCTTCTACGACGCGCTGGTCGACGAGCTCCTCTCGTACGGGATCCAGCCCTGCGTGACCCTCTACCACTGGGACCTTCCGCAGGAACTGGAGAGCGCGGGCGGCTGGCCCGAGCGGGAGACGGCGTACGCCTTCGCCCGGTACGCCGAGCAGGTCGCGGGGGCGCTGGCCGACCGGGTCGAGCTGTGGACCACCCTCAACGAGCCCTGGTGCAGCGCCTTCCTCGGCTACGCCTCGGGGGTGCACGCCCCCGGCCGCACCTCCCCCGCGGACTCGCTGCGCGCCGCCCACCACCTCAACCTGGCGCACGGGATGGCCGCCGCGGCCCTGCCCGCCCACGCCCGGGCCGGCATCGCCCTCAACCCGAGCGCGGTACGGCCGCTGACCGGCTCGGCGGCCGACCTGGACGCGGCCCGCCGGATCGACGCCCTGGCCAACCGGGTCTTCACCGGCCCGCTGCTGCACGGTGCCTACCCGCAGGACCTGCTCGAGGACACGGCCCCGGTGACGGACTGGTCGTTCCTGCGCCCCGGCGACGAGGCGCTGATCCACCAGCCGCTGGGCTTCCTCGGGGTGAACTACTACACCCCGGCGGTGGTCTCGGCGGCCCCCGACGGGAACGGCCCGCGCGCCGACGGGCACGGGGCCGCGGCGCACTCGCCCTGGCCCGGGGCGGACACCGTCGCCTTCCACCAACCGCCGGGTGAGCGGACCGACATGGGCTGGTCTGTCGACCCCACCGGCCTGCACGACCTGCTGATGCGCTTCACCCGCGAGGCTCCGGGGCTGCCGCTGATGGTCACCGAGAACGGCGCGGCGTACGCCCCCGACCTGCACGACCCGCAGCGCATCGGCTATCTGGAGGCCCATCTCTCGGCCGTGCACCGCGCCCTGGCGGACGGCGCCCCGGTGGAGGGCTACTTCCTCTGGTCGCTGATGGACAACTTCGAGTGGTCCTACGGCTACAGCAAGCGCTTCGGCATCGTGCACGTCGACTACGAGACCCAGGTCCGCACCCCGCGCTCCAGCGCCCACTGGTACGCCCGCCTGGCCCGGAAGGGAGGCTTCCTCAGCTTCGGGGACGACCTGGTGTAGTCGGCGAGGCCCACCGGAGGACCGGGGCGCAGCGGGCCGCCCGGTCGGTGACGTCCGCCGGGCCGGTGACCGGGAGCCCGACGCCGCCGAACGGCGCGGCGTCAGTCCGCCCCGCAGGTCGGCCCGCTGGGCGCGGCTGACCGGGCCGGACGAGAAGCGGCTCGGCTCGGCCCTGTCCTTCGACACCACCTTGGACGAGGTCGGGTTCATGGTCGGCCCGGCCCTGGCCGGCGTCCTGGCCGTCACCGCGCACCCGGCCTCGGCTCGCCGTCTGAGCGCCTCAGGATGAGGAGTTCATCGCCGCCAGACCCTTCGCCAGGTCCTCGGCGTTCATCACGGGAGCGACCTCGAGCTCGGCGTTGAACTGCAGGAACAGGTCCTCCATCAGCGGCGGCATCTGCGCGCTGTCCTGCAGGTCGAAGACGATCGACCAGGAGCGCACGCCCTCGTGCAGGCCGAAATAGGCCGCCTCCGGCTTCACCTTGTCCATCAGCTGCTTGATCGCCTGGGGCAGCGCCCCGGTCTTGATGCCCTCGTTGGTGGCGGCCGTGTCCATGTGCGCCCTGAGCATGACTCTCATGCGTGACTCCTTCCGTCACGCCCACCCTCGGCGCGGTAGGGGGCGCGACAACATTTGCGCCCCCGTCCGGGTAGGGCCCGGCGCGCCGGGTCAGGCGCCCTGGATGTGGAAGTTGAAGTCGGCGTGGCCGAGCGCGCCCATCAGGCGGAGCCAGACGGGCAGCAGCATCTCGGTGCCCCGGGCCGTCTCGATGCCCCCGAGGTCGAGGACGCTCGCCGGCGGCCACCCGAAGGAATGCAGCAGTTCGCGCACGGCCTTCTTGGCTTCCGCGTCCTCGCCCGAGAGGAAGACGTGGTGTTCGCCCGCGACCCGCGCCGGGTCCACCATGATCTGGCAGTTCATCGTGTTCAGCGTCTTGACCACCCGCAGCCGCGGGAAGGTGCGCTGGATCAGCTCGGCCAGGCTGTCGTCGTTGACCGGGTCCAGGACCGGCGGGAAGCCCCCCGAGAAGTCCAGCGGGTTCGCGATGTCGATGAGGACCTTGCCGTCGAGGTGGACGGCGTCCGCCTCCGTCAGTGCGGCGATACCGGCCCGCCCGCCGGTGGCGTTGACCAGTGTCTCGCCGTCCCGCGCCGCCTGCGCGAAAGTGGCCAGCCCGACCGCGGGGTGGGCCTCCTGCCACTGCGCGTACTCCGAGCGGCCGAGGGTGGCTTCCGGTTCCCTGGTGCCGATGACCACGTGGTGGCCGAGGCCGTCCAGCCGGGCGGCCACCGTACGGCCGACGATCCCGGTGCCGAGGACTGCGTAGTGCATTGCGGAGATCCATTCGTCGAACGGAGGCCGGGCACCCCCGGGCCCGGTCAGCCCAGGATCCCGACATCGTAGAAGAACCGGTACCGGTTCGGGTCGTCCGGGAGGAACCAGTGGAAGCCCTCCTCCAGGAAGACCGCCACCAGGTTCACGGCGATGACCAGCCCCAGGAACCACAGCGCGACCGTCCCCGCCGAACGCAGCGCCCCCGGGACGGTCGCCGGGACGGCGCGGTCCGCCGTCGCGTGTGCGAAGGCCAGGGCGATGCCGACGGCGACCACCGAGACCTGGAAGAGGATCCACGCCCACACGTACAGGTGCAGGCCGAACACCTCGCTCCCGTAGCCCTTGTCCCCCGGCAGGATGTGGAGCGTCGTCTGGCGCCAGGACGCGAAGGAGCCTCCGGCCACCGCGACCAGGGACAGGCCCCAGCCCGTCATGTAGACGCGGCCCGTCACCGTGCCGCTGAGCAGCGCCGCCCGGATGATGTACGCCGCGCCCAGGGCTGCCAGCAACATGAACATCCGCTGCACGAGGCACAGCGGGCACGGGTACTCCCGCATGCCGACCTGGTACAGGAGGCCGCCGCAGACGACACCCGCCCAGCCGACGGCGAAGAGGCAGGCGAACCAGTACTGGGCCCGGCCCAGCAGGCCGCTCTCGGGCGGGGCGTCCGGCACGAGGCTGTGCATCGTCGCGGCCACGGTCAGTAGCTCAGCTTCAGGGCGAGACCGCTGGTGATGTGGTGCGCGGTGAGCAGGGTGACGGCGATCAGCACGACCCACCACGCGCCGAGCACGACCATCCGTGACGCGCCCCGGTACAGGGCGACCAGCGTGGCGAGGAGCCCGCCGAAGATCAGGGTGTCCATGCCGCGGACCGTACCGAGACGGCGACATCACGCCTGCGAGGCGCGCCCCCGGTTACGTCGGTTGCCGCGTCGGCCGCGGCCGACGCGGCCCGCACCGGGGCCGCCGAGGCTCCGGCCGTCCAGGCCGATCCAGACCCGGACCTCGGTCCCGCCGAGCACCGAGCGCCCCAGCCGGACGTCGCCGCCGGTCGACTCGGCGACCCGGCGCACGATGTCCAGGCCGAGGCCCGTCGAGCCGTCGCGGCCGCCGTCGTTGCCGCGGCGCAGGGCCGCGTCCGGGTCGGAGATGCCGGGTCCCGCGTCCGAGACCAGCACGATGACGGCGTCACCCGCGTCGTGGACGTCCACCGCGAAGGGGGTGCCCTCGGGGGTGTGCCGGAAGACGTTGCCGAGCATGGCGTCGAGCGCGGCGGCGAGTTCCGGCCGGGCCACGGGGATCCGTACCGTGCGGTCCACCCCCGCGAGCCGCACCTCGCGGCCCTCGTCCTCCGCGAGCGCCGACCAGAAGGCCATCCGGTCGCGGATCACCTCGGAGGCGTCGCAGCCCGCGCCCGCACCGGCCCCCGGGCCGGTGGCCGGGCGCTGCTCCCGGGCCGTACGGATGATCGTGTCGACCTCGCGCTCCAGCTGTTCCACGGCCGTCCTGGTCTGCTCGGCGGCCGGTCCGTCGCCGAGCGAGGCCGTGTTGAGCCGCAGCACCGTCAGCGGGGTCCGCAGCCGGTGCGAGAGGTCGGCGGCCAGTTCCCGCTCGTTGGCGAGGAGTTCGACCACCTGGTCGGCCATCGCGTTGAACGCGACGGCCGCCGAGCGCAGTTCCTTCGGCCCGTCCTCGGGCACCCGGGCACCGAGCCTGCCCTCGCCGAGCTGGTGCGCCGCGTCCGCGAGCCGTTCGGCCGGCCGGACCAGCCGGGCGCCGAGCCGGTCGGCGACCCCGACCGAGCCGATGATCAGGGCCAGCCCGACGCCCGCGAGCACCAGCCAGGCGGTCGCGACGCCGTTGCTGACCTCGCTCTCCGGTACGAAGATCTCCACCACGGCGATGTCCCCGGACCCGAGCGCGGTCGGCTGGAGCAGCGCCGAGCCCCCGCCCGTGACCGAGGCGGTCGTGGCCCGCCCCATCCGCCGGGTCTCCGCGACGGCGCGCTCACCGGCCCGGCTCCGGCCGATGTCCACCGCCGGGCTGTCGCCGATCGCGGGCACGTGGACGGCCATCCGCCGGGCGGCACCCATCTGCGTGGACTCCACGGCCTTGCGCAGCTGCACCGGGTCGGTGGTGATGGACAGCGTCGGCCCGATGGTGGCGGCCTGCCGCTCGGCGTTGGAGAAGGCCCGGTCGCTGGCCATCTCCTGGACGACGAGCCCGAGGGGTACGGCGAAGGCCACGACCACCATCGCCGTGACCGCGAGGCACACCTTGACCAGGGCCCATCTCATCGCGTGCTCACCGCGGCGGCTCCAGCTTGACCCCGACCCCCCGCAGCGTGTGCAGGTAGCGCGGCCGGGCGGCGGTCTCGCCGAGCTTGCGGCGCAGCCAGGACAGGTGGACGTCGATGGTCTGGTCGTCCCCGTACGACTGCTGCCAGACCTCGGCGAGCAGTTCGCGCCGGGCCACGACCACCCCGGGCCGGCCGGCGAGGAAGGCCAGCAGGTCGAACTCCCGGCGGGTGAGGTCCAGTACGGCCCCGTCGAGCTCGGCCTGGCGGCGCAGCGGGTCGATGGCGAGGCCGCCGACGCGCAGGACGCGCGAGGGCGGTTCGGCCCCGGCGGAGGCCCGGGCGCGGCGCAGGACCGCGGACATCCGGGCGGAGAGGTGTTCCACGGAGAAAGGTTTGGTCAGGTAGTCGTCGGCGCCGTCGTTGAGCAGCCGGACGATTTCCGCCTCGTCGTCGCGCGCGGTGGCGATGATCACGGGTACGTCGGTGATGCCGCGCAGCATCTTGAGCGCCTCCGACCCGTCCAGGTCGGGCAGTCCGAGGTCGAGGATGACCACGTCGAACCGGTGATGCGCGACCTCGCGCAGGGCCTCCAGGGCCGTGCCGACGCTCCGCACCGTGTGCGATGCCTCGGTGAGGTGCCGGATGAGGGCGGATCGTACGAACTGGTCGTCCTCGACCACGAGCACACTTGCCATGGCCCGCACCGTAGTCCATCCGGGCGACCCAGCGGGGTGTCGGGACACTCTTGGGGCGGGTGGTGCAGTATGTGCCTTGATGCTACGAGGACTTCTTCATGCCACGGCTTGGATGCTGGCGACCGGTGCGGCAGTGACGCTGTCGTGGTGGGGCGTGCACACCGTGATGTCGGGGACGGCCTACGATCCACCGCTCGCGGTACCCCTGGCCGGCCAGCCGCTGTCCTCGTCGACGCACAAGGCGCCGACGCCCGGGACCCCGTCGCAGTCCGCGTCCCCGTCCCCGTCGCCCTCCGGATCGCCCACCCCGGAGGCGTCACCGACCGCCGGGGCCACCCCGGGGAAGTCCCCGAAGCCGTCGGCCACTCCCAGCCCGTACCAGCAGGCCGAGGGGCAGGATCCGGGCAAGGTGCAGGCCTATCCCGTGTCGGGCGGCCGCGTGGTCTTCTCGCTGGGCGCGTCCACCGCCGAGCTGGTCTCGGCCACCCCGGCGGCCGGGTGGCGGATGCAGGTGTGGAAGCAGGACTTCTGGATCCGGGTCACCTTCACCCGGGACGGCCGGGAGGTGTCGGTGTTCTGCACCTGGCACGACCACCCGCCGATCGTGGAGATCGTCGACCCCTGAGCCCCGGCCCCCGGGGGCCGAAACCCCCGGGCGCCCGGCCGCCTAGGCCGGAACGGTGCCGACCAGCACGAACTCGTTGTACGGGAAGACCTTGCCCATCGGGCGGGGGAAGGGGAAGGAGTAGGTCCGCCGGACGGCGATCCCGGCCTTGCCGGCGTGGCTGCGCAGCTCCTCGAAGCCGACCCAGCGGACGTGGGTGGCGTCGGTGCGGTAGCCGAGCTCCTGCGGGGTGATCATGACGACCGAGCCGCCCGGCCTGACCAGCGGAAGGTACTGCTCCAGCAGCGAGCCCGCGAGCTCCTCGTCGATGTGCTCCAGCACGTGCGCGATGAGCAGGCTGTCGAAGGATCCGGGCCCGCAGTCGGGGGCGGCGGCCAGCTCGTCGGGGGTGTAGGCGTTCAGGCCGCGCTCACGGCAGGTCTGTACCGAGTGCGGGTTGTGGTCGACACCGACGCTGTCGGGTCCGCAGTTGAGCAGGTTGCGCCCCAGCCCGCAGCCGACGTCGAGGACCCGGCCCAGCTGCAGCCGCTGCAGGTTCCACCGGTACGGCGCCTGCGTCGGCACGAACCGCTTGATTCCGGACTGCTCCAGGCGGGCGAGACGCTTGGTGTAGTCGGAGGTGGCGGTGCTGGGGGTGTTCGGAGCGCCCGAGGTCGGGGTGCCGGGGGTGGGGACATCAGACATTGCTTTGCCGTCTCCTGAACGCATCATAGAAGGGGCGACCCTCCCAGGGGGTCTACAGGCTACGCAGCGCGGGCACCCGACGGGAGTCCTCTGCGGATCTTTATGTGCGGAAGCGCACTCCACATGGGCGGTGCGCCCGTCCTGCGGGCACGCCTACCGGAAGACCGAGGGCGGCGGCTGCGGCGAGGCCACTGCCGAGGCGTCCGCGACCGGTGTCGCACCGCCCGCGAAGTCCGCCAGCGCCCGGCCGTGCTCCACACGGCCCGGGTGCGGGTCGCTCGCGACCCGGCGGGTGAATTCCGCGACCGGCAGTTCACGGTCGGCCGCCACCAGGACGCCATTGCCGAAACGTTTCCCCCGCCAGACTACCGGGTCGGCGGCCAGCGCCAGCTCCGCGAACCGGGACGCGGCCGTCGCGATCTGGCTCCGCAGATGGGCCAGCGGCGGACCGTCCGCCAGATTCGCCACGTACCACCCGGTGGGCGCGAGGGCACGGCGTACGTCGTCCAGGAACTCGGTGCTCGTCAGGTGCGCCGGGGTGCGCGCCCCGCTGAACACGTCCGCGATCACCAGGTCCGCCCAGCCGTCCGGGACCTTGGCCAGACCCGCCCGCGCGTCCACCGCGCGGACCCGGACCCGCGCCTGCGGATCCAGCGGCAGGTGTTCCCGTACGAAGGCCACCAGAGCGGCGTCGATCTCCACCACCTGCTGGGTGGAGCGGGGGCGGGAGGCGGCCGTGTAGCGGGCGAGGGTGAAGGCGCCGCCGCCCAGGTGCACCACGTTCAGGGGCTGGCGGGCGGGTGCGACCAGGTCGATCAGGTGACCGATCCGCCGCTGGTACGCGAAGTCCAGGTACCCGGGATCGTCCAGGTCCACATGCGACTGCGGGGCCCCGTCGATCAGCAGGGTCCAGGCGCCGGCCCGCTCCCGGTCCGGCTCCAGCTCCGCCCGGCCGCCGTCCACCTGCCCGACGACCGCCTCGGCGCCGCCGCGGCCGCGCTGCTTGCCCTTGTTCCTGTCCTTGCCTGCCACCACCCCATTGTGACGGTCGGCGGCCCGGACACCTCAGCGGCAGTTGTCCGCGGCCTCGATCAGCCGGGCCGCCTCGCCGAGCGCCGCGCGCAGCACGTCCGGATCGGTGACCGGCCCGACGGCCTCCGGCGGCAGCAGCCAGCCGGTGGCGCCCGCGGCGGGCGAGACGGCGTCGCCGAAGCGCATCCCCCGCCCGTTGGTCTGCGTACACGCACTGCCCGGCAGGTCCCAGGCGTCGGCGGTGCCGGACGGGACGAGGAAGCCGAGGGTGTCGCCGGAACCGTCGTGCAGGACCGGGCCGACCCCGCCGGCCTGACTGGCCGCGCGGCGGATGATGTCCACCGCCTCCAGCCCCTGCCGGGTGGGCACGGTCACCAGGTCCGGGGCCGCCGCGCCGGGCTCGGACGCGGTATTCGTTCCAGTGCTCTCCATGCAGCCCTCCATCAAGGGAACCCCTCCTCGATCCGTATCCGCATGGGTTCAACGCACGGGAACGTCAACGGGTGCGGTGGCAAGACGCCGCAAAGGATGGCAGTTCATGGCGGATCGCGGGTGAGATATCCGTTTTGTAGGCAAACATCGCATGAACACCCTGCCACTGGCGGTACGTTCATGCGCGCCGGACCCCACGTCACAGCGCCGGTGCAGCGTTCCTTGCCAGAGAGGCCACGTCCATGGCGGCGTCCCCCCACTCACCCAACTCCACGTTCCGGCGGCTGCGCGGGCAGCACTCCCCGGCCGAGTTCGCGGCCCTGGTGCGCCGGGCGGCGAAGGAAATCGGAGAAACGGTTTCCTGCGACGCGCGCTACATCGGCCGGGTCGAGTCCGGCGAGATCCGCTGCCCCAACTACGCGTACGAGCGGGTCTTCCTCCACATGTTCCCCGGCCGCGCCCTGGCCGATCTGGGCTTCTCCCCCCGCGAGAGCGTCCGCGGCCGCTCGGCCCAGCGCCACCCCGCCGCACCCTCCGTGCTCACCCCCCGTTCCCCTTCCAGTTCCAAGGAGAGCGACGTGCTGCGTCGCGCGTTCATGGCGGGCGGCTCCGCGACCGTGGCGGCCGCGACGCTCAGCCTCACCCTGCCCGGTGACACCCGCCGGCTCCCCTCCCGTGCCGGCGAGTCCGAGGCCGCCGCCGTCGAGGACGCGGTACGCCAGATCCGCCTGCTGGACGACCGGCACGGCGCCGACGCCCTCTACCGCAGGGCCGCCGAACCCCTGCGCACCGCCTACGCGCTGCTCGACGCGGGAGCCACCCGGCAGTCCACCGAGGACCGGCTGCACGCGGGCGCCGGCGAACTGGCCGTCTCGGTCGGCTGGCTGGCCCACGACTCCGGCCGCTTCGACGACGCCCGCTCGCACTACGCGGAGGCCCTGGCGACGGCCCGGGTCGCGCGGGACGCGGGCCTGGAGGCGCACGCCTTCAGCAACATGGCCTTCCTCGCCCGGGACTGCGGCCGCTCCCGCGAGGCGGTACGGGCCGCCCAGGCGGGCCTCCGCGCCGCCCGCTCCCTCGGTTCCCCGCGGCTGCTGTCCCTGCTCGCGCTGCGGGAGGCCGGCGGCTGGGCGGGGCTGGCCGACCGCAAGGCCTGCGAGGAGGCGCTGACCCGGGCGCACACGGAGTTCTCCCGGGGCGAGTCCGACAACGACCCCGAGTGGATGTCCTTCTTCGGGCAGGCGGAGCTGGAGTCCCTGGAGGCCCGCTGCTGGTCGGCACTCGGCGAGCACGCCCGCGCGGCCCGGCACGCCCGCCGCGCCGCCGACCTCCAGGATCCCCACTTCGCCCGGAACGTCGCCCTCTACACCGCCGAGCTGGCCGGCGACCTGGCGCGGGCGGGCGCCCCCGACGAGGCCGCGTGGGCGGGGGGCCGGGTGCTGGACCTCCTGGCGGAGGTCCAGTCGACGCGGGTCCGTTCGATGCTGGCGGAAACGGCCGGCACCCTCGTCCCCCACCAGCGCTCCCCCCGCGTCGGCGCATTCCTGACCCGCCACGCCTCTGTCTGAGCCCGCGGCGCCCCTGCGAGGTGCGGATCCCCTGCGGGGGGCTCGGCGGTGTACGGGGGTGGGGCGGTGCCCCGCACGAGGGTCTCCTCGGCCGGTCCCCTGCGGGGTGCGGATCCCCTGCGGGGTGCTCGGCCGTGTACGGGGGTGGGTCGGTGCCCCGCACGAGGGTCTCCTCGGCTCGCGCCTGCGGCCGTGGTTGTGCCGTTCGGCCTGGGTTGCGCGCTCGTCCTGCGGGGACCCTCCTGCGTGTCCCCGCCCCACGCCGGGGCTTCGGCAGCCCGGGCGGAGGGGAGTGGGGACG